>JAQBPY010000192.1 GCA_028287285.1 Gemmatimonadota bacterium | reverse complement strand
TGCTTCGAGGTGCGAAGGACTGGAAACCTCATGCGGCCAGCCGTCGGCGGGAGACTGACCGGAACGTGATTCCCGGTGTTCGCCAGATCCACCAGATATCGTGGCGTGGCACCCACGACCGGTAGTGCGTGCCACGGGTTGCTCGTCTCATAGGCAAGCTCCACGACTTGCAGCACGCGCACGCCGTGCGCTTCCGCAATGGCAAGGTCCGCCGGATCGGGCAATGTCACTCGTGATGAGGTGCCCGGGTCAAACGGGACGTTCACGAACGGCGATGACGCGCGCTCCACGGGTCTCCGTGTCCAGAGCACTCGTTCGCTCATGAGGGCCGCAACGGAATATCGGGAAAGCAACGATTCGAGAAACGGCCAATCCGGCGCCGCAAGCCCTTCATCATTCTCGCAGAGCGACGCACGGAGTGTCTGCACCACGTCCGGATTCCAGCGCTCGAAATCGTGGATGTACCGCTGTCTGCCCTCCGGGCCAAGCGCATGGATCTGATAGTCCGGCGCCGGCTGCTCGGTGCCTCTCCTGGCGTCCATGAGACCGACGTAGGTCGACCATGTCCGTTGCCGCAACCCGCTCGCGCGCAATACGCTATCAACGAGGTCCCTGTCCTTCATGATCCGCGCCGAAAACACCGGCGCACTTTGCGCATCTGCGATCCTGCGGACGCTCGGCACCATCAGCACGGCGCAGACAACCACGACGAGAAACGAGACACCGGCAACGAGACGCCGGGACGCCGGAACGAGGATGCTTTGCACCTGGTGAGCACGAAGCGGCCGCTCGACGATCGCCTGATAACCCACGGCGAACATGACCAGGATGACGGACCGGTGCAGCGGATATCCGTATTTGACATCCACGATGCCCAGGTAGGCCGAGCATGCCAGGATGCCATAGAGCAGCAACGCACTCAGCGCCATTTGGCGCCGCGACGCATGCGCAGTGGGCGCGCGTCTCTTCCGCCAGAAATTGACCGTGAGGACACACGCAACGATGAAGGGAATCGCGTCGCGATAGAGGAGACGGAAATCACGCCACCGGCCGAGAAATGGCAGCGGCGGTGCGCCGAAATACCACATCTGGTCCCCAGGAATATCCACAAACTGATAGTGGAGCATTCGTAGTGCGCCCTCGACGCCGCCGCACAGCACGAGGACCATGAATGCCGCGGCGATTGCGCACACGTCAATGGCAATCACCCTCCTGATCGTTCGCGGGCGATCAACGGCTGGGGCAAACAGCACCATGACCACGCTCACGGCTGCGATGGCGGCTGCGCCCTGTTCGAATCCCAGCACGAGCGCAAGCGCCAGCGCACCGCAGAGCACTACGCCACCGCGGCGTGAGGTGTCACTCACCATCATCGCGGAGGCTGCCAGCACCGGAGCGAACGAACGCACGCCGAGCATGCTCAACGCCGGCACGAACAGATCCGTGAGATACGCCGAGACGAGCAGGGCACCAACGGTCAGTGCGAGTGCCGTGAGCACACGCGATGCGATCGTTCTGAAGAACAGGTACGTCGACAGTGCGTAGAGAATTGCCGACGGCCAGACGCGCGCCCACTCCGCCGCCACAAAGGAGCCGCCGAAGGCGCGGTACAGCGGATAGTGCAGATAGAGAATTCCAGGACCATGGAACAGCAGGAAGTCTCGTCCAGGACGCTGGCCAGCATCGAGCCGCCGCATCGCGTTATAGAGCTGGAATATTCCGTCCGTCTCCGGCCCGTCGAAGCGAGGAATACTCGCACTGCTCGCGGCCAGCACTCGCAGAAACCACAAGGTCAGCATCGCACACAGCGCCAAAGCGATCAGGCGCTCGTTGGATGCCCGCTGGCCGACACTCATTCAAACAGTCTCATGTCCGAGTATCGCTCTCGGCTGTTGCAGCGGCAACCAATCCTGCGGTATTAACGCCTTGACGCGCGAGGGACAACATCCTATTATCCGGATACACGGATGATTCAAGCGCGCCCTATTTTCGACCGCCTCTCTGCACTCGCCGACCCCACCCGGAGCCGGCTGCTGCTGCTGTTGGACCGTCACGAGCTCACGGTGACGGAGCTCTGCACGGCGCTTCAGTTGCCGCAGAGCACGGTCAGCCGGCACCTGAAGACCTTGTCCGACGAAGAATGGGTGACCGTGCGCGCCGAGGGCACGAGTCGGCGCTATGCGATGACCGGCACGGCGCTCGATCCCAACGCGCGGCGCTTGTGGCATCTCGTCCGCGACCAGATGAGCACCACGCCGGCGGCCCGCCACGACATTGCGCGCGCCGACCGCGTGCTGCACGAGCGGCGGACCACCTCGCAGGCCTTCTTCTCCACCCGTGCCGGCCAGTGGGACAAGGTTCGCGCGGAGCTCTACGGTATCAATGCGGACGTCACGCCACTCGGCGCCCTTTTCGATCCTTCGTGGATGGTTGGCGACCTCGGCTGTGGAACGGGTGTATCCGCAGCCGCCATTGCGCCCTTTGTCGACCGGGTCATCGCGGTTGACGAGTCAAGCGCAATGCTCGCCGCCGCCGGCAGGCGGCTCGATACCCATATGAATGTCGAGCTGCGAAGCGGTAGTCTCGAGGCCCTTCCTATAGAGGCCGCCTCGCTCGACGTCGCGATCCTGTCCCTCGTGCTCCATTTCGTCGTCGATCCACAGGTCGTGCTCACGGAAGCGGCGCGCGTGCTGCGGCCCGGCGGGCGGGTACTCATCGTGGACATGCTCGCGCACGAGCGCGAGGAATATCGGGCCAGTATGGGGCATCTCTGGCTTGGCTTTGCCAGCGAGCAGCTGGACGCGTGGCTGATCAACGCTGGGCTCTGTCAACCGCGCATTGTTGCACTCGCTCCTGATCCACAGGCAAAGGGACCTGGCCTGTTTGCCGCCCGCGCCGTGCTCTCATAATCGTCCGTCTTCACATCCTCACCTCCTCCACTCCCATGGCCACCACACAGAGTCCCGTCACCACCGCAATGGATCGCCCCGCCTTCAAGGTCGCCGACATCTCCCTCGCCGAATTCGGCCGAAAGGAGCTTCGTCTCGCTGAACAGGAAATGCCCGGCCTCATGGCACTGCGCGCCGAGTACAAGGGCAAGAATCCGCTCGAGGGCGCCAGGATCATGGGCTCGCTGCACATGACCGTGCAGACCGCCGTCCTCATCGAGACGCTCACGGAGCTTGGTGCGGACGTACGCTGGGTGAGCTGCAACATTTTCTCGACGCAGGATCATGCGGCCGCGGCCGTTGCCGTGGGCAGGAATGGAACGGTCGACAACCCGCAGGGTGTGGCCGTGTTCGCGTGGAAGGGTGAGACCCTCGAGGAGTACTGGTGGTGCACCGAGCAGGCGCTCATGTGGCCCGATGGCTCTGGCCCCAACCTCATCCTCGACGATGGCGGCGACGCGACCATGCTCGTGCACAAGGGTGCCGACTACGAGACGACCGGTGTCGTACCCGCATTCAATCCGGACACCGACAGCGAGGCGTGGGGCGTAATCTTGGATCTTCTTCGCAGTGAAGCTGCAAAGAATCCCGGCCGCTGGACGAAGGTTGCGGCGGATGTGCGCGGCGTTTCAGAAGAGACCACCACCGGTGTGCATCGCCTGTACGAGATGATGAACGCCGGCACGCTACGCTTTCCGGCCATCAACGTGAACGATGCCGTTACCAAGTCCAAGTTCGATAACCTGTATGGCTGCCGTCATTCGCTCACCGACGGCATCCTGCGCGCGAGCGATGTGATGCTCGCCGGCAAGGTAGCGGTGATCTTTGGTTACGGCGACGTGGGCAAGGGCTGCGCGCAATCGCTGCGCGGCCAGGGCGCACGCGTCATCATCACCGAGATCGATCCCATCTGCGCGCTGCAGGCAGCAATGGAAGGCTATCAGGTCACGACGCTGGATGAGGTGATCAGCACCGCCGACATCTTCATCACGGCCACGGGCAACAAGGACATCATTACCGTGGAGCACATGGCGAAGATGAAGGACAAGGCCATCGTGGGAAACATCGGACACTTCGACAACGAGATCGACATGGCCGGTCTCAAGAAAAAGGGTATCACGCGCATCAACATCAAGCCGCAGTACGACGAGTTCGTGTTCCCTGACGGTCACTCGGTGATGATTCTCGCCGAGGGACGTCTGCTGAATCTTGGCTGCGCGACCGGTCATCCGAGCTTCGTCATGTCCGCGTCGTTCACCAATCAGGTGATGGCGCAGCTCGAGCTGCACACCAATGCCGACAATCTCGAGAGGAAGGTCTATACGCTGCCCAAGCATCTCGACGAGAAGGTGGCGCGTCTGCACCTCGACAAGCTCGGTGTGAAGCTCACGAAGCTCTCGCCGGAGCAGGCGGCGTACATCGGCGTATCGGTGGATGGGCCGTACAAACCGGATCACTACCGGTACTAGACGCCTTTGGAGTGCAGATGTTGTTGCCGGGAACGCCACCCGTTGCTCTCTCCGAGCGCGGGTGGCGTTCTTTTTTCTCTCAGGCATCATCGCGGTCGAAGCCTTCGCGCCAGGCGTCTTCACGTGTGCGGGGTGGCGGCGATGCCGCCGCACTGGCGTCATCTACTCGGTTGATGATGTCGAGCTGCCGATCGTACGCGAACAGTCGCCCATATGCCTTCCCGGTGATCTCGTGCGCGATGCCCATCGTCTCCAGACGCTTCATTGCCGCATTGACCGTTGGAGTCGAGAGCCCGAGTCGCTCCGACGCTCGACGAATCGAAAGGATGACGGTGCGTTGGAGTTCGTCGAACACCCGCAGCGTTGAGCTGGATCGCGGGGCAGCGATGATCCGTTCACGATCGACCCTGAACAGGTCCAGAAGATCGGTGGTCGTTGCGATCGCCTGTCGGGCCGTCCAGTCAACGCCCTCCAGATAGTAGGCCATCCACCCTTCCCAATCGCCATGTGATCGCACGCGCTGAAGTGTCGCGTAGTAGTCCTCGCGATGCTGCTTGAAGTACAGGCTGAGATAGAGAAAGGGTTGTGTCAGCGAGCCTTCAGCACACAGAATCATCGTGATCAGCAGGCGGCCGAGACGCCCATTGCCGTCAAGGAACGGATGGATGGTCTCGAACTGTGCATGCGCCAACCCTGCCTTCACGATTGGAGTCTCACTGCCCTCGACGATAAAGAACTCCAGCTCGCCAAGCACACGCATGAGCTCATGCGGCGGCGGTGGGACGAAGCGCGCAGTGCCCGGACGTGTTCCGCCAATCCAGTTCTGGCTGCGCCGGAACTCTCCCGGGTCCTGATTCCCTCCTCGTCCTCCCGTCATGAGCACGCGATGGGCGTCACGAATCAACCTGAGGCTGAGTGGAGCTCCCGAGTCGATCTTGTCGACCGCAAAGCGCAGGGCATTGACATAGCGGGAAACTTCACGCACGTCCTCGACGGGCACCCCTGGCGCGTCTGCGTTTTCGTACTCGAGCAGCTCGGTCAGGGTGGACTGCGTTCCCTCGATCTGACTGGAGAGCACGGCCTCTTTCCGTACGTACATGTACAGAAGGCGGTCAGGGTCGAGGCTCCGCGACAGCCCGTCCAGTCGCCCCAACGAGCTACTCGCACGTTCCAACAACCCCGCGAGCCGGCCCGACAGGTCCACCGGAGGGGTTGGCGGGAGGGGCGCTGGCAGGAAGGCCGAGTAACCGTCCGTGCCCCCGTGTTGTTGAACCAGCGTCCCGGCTCGCGGGGGTACGTTTTGCAAATGACCAGCGCCGTTCTCTGACATTAAAAGGAGATGGGTAAAATGCTCAATACGTCCGGTATTCTTTAAATGCCCATGCTCAATTGTAAATTATTGTTGGTAAACTTTCAATTGGTCGTCGCAATTGCAAGAATAAGTCATAGTTGCAGCATTTTTTGGGCTGAACGATCATTATTACGGACTCTTCCGTTGATATTCATACCGGTTCGGTATCGCCGACGTAGCAGAATGGATTGGACAATCTCCTCGCGGCACGGCAGTCTAGCCTGACAGAGTACCTACAGGAGTGTTCACCGGTATGCGGATTCCATTGCTCGTAGCGCCAGTGCTGTGCGCCGTTCTCATCGTCGTGCCGGCAGGGGCGCAAGGGCGAGGTGGCGGCCGGCCAGTCGTCGTTGATCCCGGCGCGTCCATTGATATCGTTGTTCGCCCGGTCCGGAACGGCGCGCCCGACTCCAATACGCCGAGATTCGCAAGCAGATCGTGCGCAGCCCCGGAGTGACGAGCGACGCCTTCGCCGTTCGTGTGACCGGTGGTCCGCCCGTTGGACCCGCACCATCGGGTCTGGAAGTCCTCGAAATGACCGACGTCCAAGGCATCGTGCCAGTGCGCGCCGACAGCGGTGGGAATCGTGAGCGGACAGGGGAGCGGTATTTTCATGATGCCGGACGATGGTGTCGTGTACACCAACGCGCGGTATCGCTGGGACCTCGGTGATCTCGCTCCCGGCTCGATCACGACATCCGGCGCCACCGATGACAACGACGTCCGCGCTCCGCTTGCGTCGCTGTCCACGATGTTTTTCATGGCCGGCCCACTGCACCGCTATCCGGCAAAGGGCGAACGCGGCGGATTCGCTGCCTACTGGCATGGGACGCCTGCGTGGGATGGTCAGGGCGTCATGGCGTGGGTCGCATCGATGTACGAATACATGCGGAAATTCCACGGCGAAACGACCCCTCGGCGCTATCGCGTGATGGGGCGGATGCTCCCGCCACCGGCATATGGCGGACAGGCGTTCTCGAATCACTTCATCTTCAACGCGCCGGTCGGCCCGCGTGACTCGTCTGATGCCGGTCCACAACTGCTCCTCGCACACGAGATCGGGCACCTGTTTGTTCGCGGTCTGCAGAATCCTGGGCACGTTTCCGGTTGACGTACGAGCGAATGGCATCGACTTCCTGTGCGCCGGTTCGTACAAGTGGCTCCTCGCGGGGTGGGGCGTTGCGCCGTTCTATGTGCGAAGTGACGTGACGGACCGGCTCGTGATCGACCGTATTGGAGAGATGAACGCGGACGAGCTTCCGGATCACACCTTTGCGATCGAGCCGAGTGCGAAGAAGTTCGACTATTGCAGCCGAGCGTTTGGCGACGTGTACACGCTGAGCGCCGGGCTCGCCTATCTCGAGAAAGTCGGCGTCGCACGTATCGAAGAGCACACCGTGAATGGACTCGCGCGCCCGGCTGCAAGAGGGTCTCGCGAAGCAGGGGCATCGTCTCTTTACGCCGATGGGAAATCGCTCGTCCATTGTGACGATTTACGCCTCCAAGCCGCCAGCGGACATCCGCGCCGCGTTCGCCGCCGCGAAGGTCGAGGTGACGAGCCGCAGCGGGATCATTCGCATCACGCCGGCGCTGTTCAACAACACCGACGACATTGACCGTTGCCTCGAGGCAACAAGGAAACTGGCATGAAGCACCTCGCGCTGCTCGTGATGGGGTTGGGGTTTGTTGCTGGATGTGGCGCCGCTCGTGCGCCGGGCGCAGGACGACCTGACTTCATCATCCCCAGTCAGGGTACCGGCCCGTTCTCATCCGTCGTGCGGGTGGATCACATGCTGTACCTGGCTGGCCAGATCGGCACCGATAGCGCAGGTAGGGTGGCCAAGGGAGGCACGGGTCCGGAGACTACGGCCGCCATGAAGCACATCGAGCGGCTGCTGCTTCAGACGGGGTCGTCCCTTGACCGGGTGGTCAAGTGCACCGTGATGCTCGCGGACATGAAAGAATGGGCAATCATGAACGAGGCGTACATTGCGTTCTTTCCCAAGGTGCGGCCTGCGCGCAGTTCGTTCGGTACGACGGGGCTCGCCCTCGGTGCACGTGTGGAGATCGAGTGCATGGCGACGGTCGATTGACGACTTCGCGATGAAACGCGTCCTGGCTGCGCTGATGGGCCTTGGAATGCCCGCAGCCACGCAGCAATTTCCCGGCACTGATTACACGATTCGCAATTTTGCGTTCGAGTCGGGCGAGATGTTGCCGGAGTTGCGCGTTCATTACTACACGATGGGTCGCCTAACGCGGGACGGCAGCGGACGAAGCAACGCCGTGATGGTGGTGCACGGCACGACCGGATCGGGCGCACCGTTTGCGGGCCCGGCGTTCGCGGGTGAATTGTTTGGTCCGGGTCAGCTCCTCGATACGGCGAAGTACTACGTCGTCATTCCGGACGCCATTGGCCACGGAAAGTCCAGCAAGCCAAGCGACGGCCTTCGCGCGCATTTTCCGAAGTACACCTACAATGACATGGTCAAGGCGCAGTACGATCTGCTAACTGCCATTGGCGTTACGCACCTGCGCCTGATGATCGGTACATCGATGGGGTGCATGCACGATTGGATCTGGGCCGAGCGGTATCCAACGTTCGTGGATGGTCATGTGGCGTTAGCGTGTGCACCGGCAGAAATTGCAGGGCGAAACAGGTGGGCTCGAAAGCTGATCATCGAATTCATTCGGAACGATCCTGCGTACCTTGGCGGTGATTACACCTCGCCGCCAATGGTCGGGTTACGATCCGCTCAGGCAATCATCAACATGCAGGCGTCGTCGCCGAACATGGCACAGCGGCAAATGCCGACGCGCACCCGTGCCGATTCGAGCGCGGTGGCGCTCACGCAGGCCAACCGTAGCAATTTCGACGCGAATGATCTCATCTACGCGCTCGATGCATCGCGCAACTACGACCCTTCTGCTGATCTCGAGAAGATTTCGGCATATATGCTCGCCATCAACTCGGCGGATGACTTCATCAATCCGCCGGAGCTCGGGATCATGGAGCAGTTGATCCCGCGTGTGAAGCATGCTCGGTTTGTCTTGCTGCCTGTCAGCGATCAGACCCGTAGACATGCGACGCATTCGCTTCCGGCACTCTGGAAGGGCTATGTCGCGGAGTTCATGAAGACACTGCCGGCGTTCTGAGCAAACACCTTCTGCCGGGGATGTCACGAACTCGGCGGGCCAGCAATCCTCTCACGAGCAACTGACACGCGCTTGCATCGTTCCTTCACTGAATATTTTGTGTCGCGATAGCAACTCCAGTGCTCGCGCAACGCCAGGGCGGAACGGGCAACGCGCCTGTTGACCCGGCGGCCACGACGGACATTGTGATCCGTCCGGTGCGAAGCGGTTTGGCGGATGTGCAATACGTAGAAATCCGGCAGACCTTCACGCGCAGTCCGGGTACTACAGCGCGGTTGGGAAGAAGATCCTCGAGGAGCTGCGGCGCATTCAGCACCGTTCGGGACCAATGTGCGAATCGAGGGCAGGTCGAATTATTCGTCGTAGGTAGTCTCGCGGAACACAATTCCTCAGGCGCACAGGATGTCACTGTCCCCAATGCGGCTCCGCGTCATCGCTCGCAGAACTCTGCAATGCTCCTGAGCATTTCCTGATCGCGCCTTTCAATCAAGTCGCGCACTCGCGCGTAGATGTCGGCCAGGCGCGAATTGCGGAGGTACTCGATGGTCGCCAGCTCCTCACGATAGATGTCGGCCCAGGCTTGGTCGCATTCGCCACTGTTGAGGTATGAGAACCCTTCTTCGCGCACTCGATCCGAGTTGAGGTCCATCAGGCGACGAAACTGCGGGCTTGCGCGCTCCATGGCGCGGGTGACCTCGTCATGGTCTCGAAAGAACGAGTCCTCGGGCATTGGCAAATCGACCGGGACTACCTCGGCCCAGTGGGCATGTGCGTAGCGTGCGACTGCAAGCGATTCGACGTTGCCGTGGGAACCGTCTGTCCACGCAGCAATGTGGGTTCGCGGAGTCTCAGCGAAGACTACCTCTGGCTGAATACGCTCTAGAACTTCAAGTAGCGCAGAAACCGTCACCGGGTCACGCTCTGGGTGATAAGTCCCAATAGGCGAAACGCGCATTGTCGTTCCCCATTTGGAAGCTCAAATGAACGGCCGTCAGCTTGAACTCGTCCCTGTATTGTCGAACGGCGCGTGGTCGTGCTTTGGGCATCGGGTGACACGCCGGGATCGTTAGGTGGAAGTGTCAACAGAAATGGTGCAAGAACCCTTGTCAGCAGCAGCGCACGTTATGGAGCACGCGATGGGATCCGCGACCGCGGAGATCTCTTGGAGTGACGATCAAGTAGCCGCAACAGAACCTCATCAATATTCTCCCTATCGTTTGCGAGAGCCTTGAAGGCCGCCAGGCCAGCCACTGCCCCTTCCGGCGTCGGCACGAGAAGGGTGGCGGCACGCTGCATGTCGATGCAGTAGTCACCCATCACAATGAACAGATCATCCTTCAACCAAAAACGACTGCGATGCAGTTGCGCCCAAATATCCTTTGCGCGTCTCGCCAGTTCCTCCCACTGCGGGGTGATTACCGAATCGACTCGCTCACTTATGTCATTCGGTATGGGGATATCACCGAGAGCGATAAGAGTATCTATTGCTGATTCGCGCAATGAGTCGCCAAGCGGCGGCAGAGCGAGGCCTACTGCCCGCAATTCCTCAAGCATGGTGTGACAGAAATCGACATATGTGCGCTTCGCGTCGGATTCCCAAACGCTCATCTCTTCCCAGAGACCGCCGATCTTGGTCAAGCGAATCTTGGCGGCCTCACTGCTCAGAGCAAAGTTCGCACGCACTCGCTCAAGCTGTCGATTCAGGACATAGCCCAAAAGCAGAACGATGCCGGCCAGCAGGCCCTTGTCGAATAGGGCATTCCAGAAGAACACAGGATCAAACTGAACGTGCACGAGCTGCCTCGAACGACCACTGGGTGAGAATTCTGAACTACACGGGGGCCTGTTGCTCCATAACGCCCAGGTTGAGCTGCAAGGGCATCAATCAAATGCAACGGCGCGGCCGTTGCTACCTTAGCGCCCTTGACTGCTCCAACGCACGTTATGGGACTGGCGGGACGACGTCAACCGTGACATATGTCCGTCTTGACATATGTCGCCCGTGATATAGACTAACGGGCTATGGCAGCGGCGGACAAACCACTCGTGTGGCTGCGGGGCGAGGTGAAAACACCGCCGTTTTCGGCCGCGGCGCGACTGGAGGCGGGTACGTTACTCCGACGCCTCCAGGCCGGCGAGAAGCTGTCGATGCCGCATTCGCGTCCGATGCCGGCCATTGGCGCGCGATGTCACGAGTTGCGCGTGGTCGACGAAGCGAGAACATGGCGCCTCGCCTATCGCATTGATGCGGATGCGATCGTGATTGCGGACGTGTTCCCGAAGACGACGCCGCAAACACCAGCGCGCGTGATCGCGGACTGCAAGCGACGCCTACGCCTGTACGATCAATTGAGCCGAGAGGACTGAGCGATGGATGTGAAGAAGCGGAAGCGGCTGGAGGCAGCCGGGTGGACGGTCGGTGACGCGGCGGCATTTCTGAAGTTGAGCCCGGAAGAGTCGGCCTTGGTGGAGATGCGACTGGCGTTGAGTCGAACCCTGCGGGAGCGGCGCCAGGCTGCGGGGCTCACCCAAACGGCGCTCGCGAAGCAGCTGGGCTCGAGCCAATCGCGCGTAGCGAAACTAGAAGGGGGCGATGCCAGCGTGTCACTGGAGCTGCTGATTCGCGCCCTGTTGTCGGTCGGCGCGAGCCGGAAGGACGTCGCGCATGCCCTCGCCCGTCGAGTGGCGTAGTGTCCCATAACGCCTATTCTATTGCAGGCGAGCACAAAATAATACACAAGATACCCACCAGAGTGCGCTGAGCAACGCTGAAGACAGTTTGACCCGCAACATTTCACGCAGCGTTCACGCTTGCAGCCCAACAGACCTCGCCAGCGCTGTTATGCTGCGAAAGCAATGACGTAATGGCCTTCAGGAACAAACGTCGTAAGTCGCGAAGTACTAACGCAATACGTCGCGCGCAACGGCTGCAGAAACGCGCGGAAAGTTGCAAGCGGGCCGTCATTCTTCGCGCGTCATAACTGCCGCAAAAGAGCAGAGCGGCCACTCCCGCATTCACTCTCCCAGCCGGCACTGCCACGCGTTTGCCCGCCAAACAGCCATGGCCCTCCACGAATGCCACGTGTCGAACGTGAACGATTATGCGTCGAAGGTGAACAGCCCCGGGTCGAAGGTGAACGACCAGCCCCTCAGGCCCTTCACGGCACCGGGTCGAGGCTGTACACCCGCCCGGCGAATGTGACTCCCACCTCGCTCGATCACGTACCACCCATGGTCGATGATGAGCAGCCCCGAGGAGCGTGTGAACGACCACCTGCGCCCGCCGAGCATGACCACGAGTCGAAGCCGAACAGCCCATGGCAGCACATGAACTGCCACCCTTCGGCCCAGCATGAAGACAGGTCGATGATAGACGCGCCCGTGGCGAAGGTGAACGACCACCCCCCAGCACCCGGAGCGACCACCGGTCGCACCCGAACAACCACGGGTCGTACCTCAACGAAAACGGGACCGCTGATCAGGCGGCCCGTCTCTCCCCTACCGTCCAGCAAACTGCCCGCTACATACTACGCCGCCAACGACTCGGCGGGTGCGGTCGGTGTCATCACCAACGCCGGCGATGTCGCCACCGGTGTCGTCTGGATCAATGGTGATGCCATCGGTACCGCCGGAACGACACCAACGTTCACGAGGCGCCGCACACTCTTCCACTCCGTCAGCTTGACCGGATTATGCCGAGCGCCCTGGTGAGCTGTACATCCATCAACCTCAGGTACTGATGCACGAGCTCTGTACTCACCGCACTCCGTCGGCCGGGCTCGAAAAGATTTCGACGCACATGCTCGCCATCAACTCGGCGGACGACTTCATCAATCCGCCGGAGCTCGGGATCATGGAGCAGTTGATTCCGCGTGTGAAGCATGCTCGGTATGTCTTGTTGCCTGTCAGCGATCAGACCCGCAGACATGCGACGCATTCGCTTCCTGCACTCTGGAAGGGCTATGTCGCGGAGTTCATGAAGACGCTGCCGGCGTTCTGAGCAAACACCTGCTGCCGGGGATGTCACGAACTCGGCGGCCGGCGTACCGGACGACATCGATGCGCGCATGATCGAACATTGGTCGCAGGAGCGCGCTACGCCGGACGTATTGCGAGATGCAGCTGATCAGTTCTCGGGGTTCGCCCGCGTAGAGGGCTCAGTCCAGGCGCCCCATGCGGTTCGTCCTCTCCTATTCTTTCCGCATGGCGAGCATTGGGCGGTACTCCGAGCACTCGCACGCAGTACGCAACCGCTCTAGCGAGCCTATCCTGTGGACTGTAATATCGGACATGCCTGACCCTTCCCCGAGGGCGCACCGCGCTCCTCCCGCGCAGATCAGTCGCATTACCAGCCATGGCAGTGATCAGTATGTGTTGGCGTGCACAGCGCGAACTGATGCCAGCGACACCACGTTCCATTACATCAAGGAATTCGAGGAGCAGCTCCAGCGGCTTCGAGCCGAGGCGCAGTGGAAGCAGGAGCATGGTGTCACGCGTACGGGACGATGGTTCAAGGGCATCCTGTTTGGCATGGCGAGTGTGCTGGTGTTCCTGTCTGCGATGTACGGCTGGATGTTCACACCCAATGGGCGGGCGGCTCGAATTGGCTTCGTTGAAGGCTTGGAGGCGCCACATGGCGGGGATGTCGACAACGCGTTCAAGAGACGACCCTGGATCGTATCCGACATGACGCCGCAGGAAATCGATGCCATCCGTCATGGCGTGAGGTCGGTTGGCGCGGGCAAGTCCAAATGAGCGTGCCTGACAAACCCACGCCGGATGACGAGTTCCGCGCATATGTCGCGGAGCATGAGAACGCGCCCGTGCGGGAGTATGTCGACGCGCTCTACGAGGAGCGCGCTGAATTGCTCGAAATCGTCGGCTACAACTGGCGCACCGGTGTGTCAGCGGAGGGACGCGTGGTGCTGCGCACCATTATCCGAGTCGTGATGTTCGCCGCAGTTGTCGTGGGTGCGTACTTCCTGGGGAAACTGGGCTGACGAGCATCGACGATCAGCATTTCTTCAGATTCTCTCTAGCCGGTTCGCGACAGCGCACGCGCACGCTGAGTCGTCAGCATCAAATCGTCAACGCCCTGGAACTTGTTATCCCGCGCGTGCATCAGTTGCATGCGTACGCCGCGCATGGCATCCACTGCACTGTCCAGCTGGAGTAGAACGCTACCAGTAATGTCGGCTTCGACGTCGAGCTGAGTGTCGATTTCGCGCAGGCCATTCACCCAGGACTGGATGCGCTGACTCAGCGCGTCAACGGTGGGCGCGACATCACCGACGATCGCGCGCTCACCCTCACTCATCATCGCCAGCATCCGGCCGATCTCGGCATGTTCGCGCGCGGCTGTGCGCTGGGCGGCCTCGTAGCGCGCGGTGTAGTGATTGACCGGCAGTGCCGGCTGTCTATCCGGCGGCGCGCTGTTGAGGAACAGTTCGCGGACGGGAATGTCTTCGGCGTACAGGCGGGAGCCCAGCCGGATGAGGTTCAGCAACATCAGGCCGGCGAAAAACTCGAAGAGGAGGAAGCTGGGATCATAGAGAAGGTTGGCGACGGCGAGCGCACCAGTGATCCCGAGGTACCGGAGCGCCTTGCGCCGAAACAAGGTGATCCGACGGCGCTTCGGGGCGGCGAGCGGATCTCCTTGCGACGGGCGATCTGCGGAGCGCGCAACATACGGGGCGATGATCATCTCGGGCACGCCCGGATCCCTGAGGTGGTCACGAAATGAAGCGGCGGAGGGCCAGCGGTCGTCGGGGCGCCTCTCCAGCGCGCGGTCGATGGCGGACGCGAGCGAGGGGGGAACGTCGGGGCGCAGCTCGAGTACGGGCTTTGGCTGCTCCGCTGTCTGCATCATGAGAAGGGCCAGCGGGTTCGATGCGGTGAAGGGCAATCGACCAGTGAGCAGCTGATAGCCAACGACGCCGAGCGAGTAGATGTCGGAGCGTTCGTCCACGTCCACGCTGCCGCGGGCCTGCTCGGGAGACATGTAGGCCGGTGTTCCCACGGTGACACCGTCGGCGGTGAGCTGCACGTCGTCGTCGAGGGTGCGAGCGATGCCGAAGTCGGTCACCACCGGGCACCCGGTGGCGCCGTCGATGAGAATATTGTCGGGCTTGATGTCGCGATGGACGATGCCGCCGGCATGGGCATAGCTCAGGGCGTCGGCGACGGCGGTGAGCAACGAGCGTGTGTCGCTGATGGAGAGTTGCTTCTCGCGTGCAATGCGCCGGCCGAGACTCTCGCCTTCGATCAGGGTCATTCCAAACCACGCGACGTCGCCGGCGAGTGCGGCGGCATAGACGCGGACGATGCCGGGATGATCGAGGCCGGCGGACAGCCTGGCTTCGCGGACGAAGCGTTCGCGAGCGCCTGGCTTGACGGCCAAATGTGGTGGCAGGACCTTGATGGCTACGGCGCGGCCGATGGCCCGAAAGTGGGCGCGATAGACGACGGCCATGCCGCCGCGGCCGAGCTCCTCGCCGACGTCGTAGTCCTTGGCCAGCAGTTGCTTGACGTGGGTGTGGAGGAGGTCGGTCACGATGTCACAATTTGCAGGATTCAACGTCGGTGCAGAAGGAGCCCAGTTGGCGCGCTATTCGGCCGGGGCCTAGTATCTACCGCACCGTCCTCGTGGCCCGGCTGCCAACAAGGACGGGACAGTAGATCCCGACAGCCGCACAGCGGCTGCGGGATGACAATTACCGGCCAATCACGATCGCCGTTCCGATCTGTGCACTCCAGCCTTTGGGGTCCTGCTCCACCGCGCCAATACGCACGCTTGCCCAGGGCGGCGCCTTGAGGACGATACTCGCCTCCAGAATTCCGTCTTTCACGCCCGAGCACTGGACGCGCAGGCCGAGTGGAATAGTGTCGAGGGCGATGTGAATGGCGAGGGACATGCTGTCGCCTCCGGGCGGTTGTGACACGACGGCATCGACGGTGAATGGCTCCTGGCGCAATCGAAAGGGCCGCTCGCCGGACTGCTGCTTCTCAGCCTCCAACTCCGCGATGACCGCGTCAAGCTGGCGAACCGTCGCCCCGAGTTGGTACGTGGCGACGGAGCTGTGATCCAGCGCCGAGTCGAGGTTGTTGCGCGCGGGAACCTGTTGAACGACGCGCCTGCCGAAGGCACGCACGGAATCACCGACGATGAGGGCCACACGCGGGTTCTCGAGTGCCATCTCGTGGGTGGAATCGTGCAGGGCTTCGTAGTTGCTGAACTTCAACGCAGTTTCCCGTTCCTTTGCGCGCGAGGCGGTGAGGGCGTGATTCAGGTTGCTCACGTACGAAAAGAACATGAACACGACGAACACGACTATGGCGACTGCATAGCTCTGTAAAGACATATGGATCTCGTTGAATGTGAATGGATTGGTGCTACAGCGCGGCAAGCAGTTGCTGCCGTACTGCCTTCACGTCGATGATCGGGACGCCGTCCGGACGGCGCCCGACTGGATCGACTTTCCTGCCTGTCTTGCCCCACAACGAGCGACGCGAGGTATACTCGGCCGTCCACACCGCCTGTTCGTTGTGGCCAACGACCACGGGGTCCACCCACTGGTGGTGGCGGGTGAGGGCAGAGCACAGTCGCGCGATGGAGTCCAGTTGCTGTGCGGTGGCGCATACCGAACCATTCGTCGCCGCGGCAATGCCATAGAACCGGCTATTGGCCATCGGGGTCAGACATGGTCCGGCATGCGGGGTCCGCATTCCCGGGTCGGCCAGCTCGACGACGCGTCCGTCATCGAGGACAAGCCAGGTGTACCCGTTGCTGCAACGCGGGTCGTGAAACCATTCGAGCGACGCACGGTCACTCGACGAATCGTCGTAATGCAGCATGATGCCGCTGCGCGGTGCTGCGAGTGGTTTCTGGATGACGTGCGAATGCATTCGCACGTCCGCGTTCACGCCGGGAATTGTCAGCATCTGTCAGTCACTCCAATGGTTGTCGTACCGTGATGGATCCTGCGGTTCATTCCTGAAGAGGCTCAACGCGCTTCGCTGATCACCGATCCCGAAGCGGCCAATGAGCGACTTCACCAGCTCCAACGTCTGTTCCGGCTTTGCGCGTTCGAGCGCACCCAGCATCGGGAGCGCCAGGACGATGGTCATGGCAAGCGTCACTTCGGGCCAACTCGTGATCCCGGCCTTCCACAGTTGCCTGACCATGCCGATGGCAAATGCAACCACGACGATGCGACTCATCGAGAACACCAGGGGAACATCGACTGCCAATGTCTTGACGGCGTTCTTCTCGAGCAGCGGCGTCACGGCGGCAATTGCCACGGCACGCAAGGCGCCCAGCGCCCCCTGTCCTGCCCCACTGCCGCCGTAGCGAAACGAGTCTTCGGGAGCTCGTTCGATAACGCGGAGCGCAGTGGTCTTCCGATTCGGAGCGCTGGACATGGTCAGCCCTTCGGGGGAAAGGGATCGCTGCCGTGACTGTCACGGAAACGGATCTGTCCCGATTCACCCTGGACCAGCAGTTCGCTGCCGAATTCGCGCGCAACCGTGCGGGCGATGCGAACGGCAGCTCGTTGTGTGAGACCGCCGGCGATGATGCGACGGTAGCCTTCGTACTTCACGGCGAATCCATTGCGCCGAGTGACGACCCAGACGTTGGGGCGTTTGGTCTTCTTGCGGATTGGTCTCATGGTGCGATACCTCCGGGGATGGTTGGGTGGTTCAAGCCGCTGCGCTGGTCGGCGCAGACGGCGTTGCGGGAGTGGCAGCCTTTGCTGCTGCCGACCCGCGGGTCTGGGGAACTCGCTTCGCGAGCTTCCAGCCTTCGAGCAGGTCCTTGTTGCCGGCGAGTGCGGACTTGATCATCGCGTCGATCACCTTCACCGCCTTGCGGCCGTGCCTGAGCTTGGTCTTCAGGGCCGAGGTGGCCGTGCGGACCTTGCTCTTGCTGTCGGACTTGTCGGTGAGCGACTGCACCAGCAGATCTGCGGCGGTGCGCATGGCGGCGGTGAAGTCCGCGCTCATTCCCGCGTTGATGAACACCTGCGCGTGCGGCTCCGCGGCGTCCGCCATGCCGCGGGCGTCGCCTACGAGCTGCTCGAAGTTGGGGTAACCTTTCCGAAGCCGAGGGCGACCAGCTCCGGGGTACCGCCCAGCTCGAGGCTGGCAATACGGGCAATGGGGGTCATGTAATCCCGAATGAGCGCGGTGCGCAGTTCCCGACGTCGGGCGATGGCGCTCTTTGTCGCCCGGGTCTGTCCGTATTGCACCGTCGCGTGCTCCGACATCTCCGTGATGGATGCGCCGAGGGTGCTGAGTGCGCCGGCCGCGACGACGCTGCCGAGGGCCGCGGCGTTTTCGATCGTGAACCGTTTGGCGTTCTCGAGCGAGAGAAGCATGTTGCCCTGCGTGGTTTGCATCTTCCTATCCTCCCAAAAAAAGAGATTTGTGGCGGCGCGGTGATTGGGGCCGGACTCGTGCGCCGCCATACCGAGTCCAGAGACACGGTTGAGTGACCCCCATACTTCCTTAACAGTTTTCCACATGACTTTTGCAATAGGCAGGTTTTGCCCCCAGTGGGACTGTGGGCCTTTGGATGCGATGTCCGGCCGCAATTGCCGAATCGGCTTGATGAATGCGCCGACTTTCTTGACGAGAGCGGGGTCGCTTTTGCGGAGGGCCGATCGTGGCCAGCGCGCGTTCATCCAGAAACACCGAGTCTCGATCCGTTTGCAAAACGGTCAGTGCGAGTTCAGTGACTCGCTCTGCGAGTTCATCGACGGGCGGGCCAGGAAGGTCGAGAGCCACTCCGGTTTCAGCCGGAATGCCTCGGAGTTCTGCGAGGGCGGCTTCAGGTTGTGTGAAGACCACATCCGGCTTTCATATCGTCGTTGCGCATCTTGTGAAGACCCGATCCGCTTTTACGAAGACGGTGCGAGGGCTGACACGCTCGCTCAGGGTTCAACGACGCTCGCTGCCAGTTGTGCGATAGCAGACATCTTTCTTCAGACGACTGCTTCGCGTTCGCAGATCGCCAGATCCGGAATGGCAATTGTGACTTCGCATTCAATGATGGTGACTCCGCGTTCCGCGACGGTGGGTCCGACTTGAACAACGGAGGCTCCGTCTTTTCTAACCCCGGGTGCCTTGACGGGCGGAAGCGGTCGCCGCTATAATCACCGCGTCATCACCGCGTCATGCTGAGCGGCGAGAACGTACAGGATGCGACCGTTAGCGGACTTTGCGACGAGGATAGGGCAATGGCTCGTTTGTCTCCGCAGGTGCTGGTGCAATTCGCACGCAGGGCAGTGCAGCAGGAGCTCAAGTGGAAACCGACCGCCGAGCACGCACCGCCGATTCCTGACGGAGCGGTGTCGAATGATCCGACCGAGGCGTGCGCAACGCTGGACGTGCGCCTGCTCCAGCAACTCGGGTTCAAGGCCTACTACGACGAGGCGACTGGCCAATCCGCGTGGCCCGTGCCGCTCGGCATGACGCCGCAGGAGTTGTATCTGTTCGGCCTGGAGCACGGGATCGTGCACGACACGCCGGTAAGTGGCGACATCCTGCTGCAGCGATCGTTGCGCACGGATGATTTCATCCACGCCGCACTCGTGATGACGGTGAATGGCCACGGGGCACTCGACCACGTGCCGTATCACGATACCTCTACTGTAGAGGGGGACACCGACCACCGTGGACTGCTGGCACGCGGCTACACCTGCAAGCTGAATCGGCGCGTGTGCGCGGCACAGGGTGACCGGTTCCTGCGGTGGGCGGACCTTTCTGCGTCGGAGAAGGTGGCGTGATGAATCCGTCCGACGAGTTCTTCACACCACCGCCGGCGGGCGGTGAGACCGGCAACGCGGCGAACGCGGTGGAGAAGATCTGGCCGTATGTGCAGGCGGCCGTGGAGCTTACCGCGCGTACGTTGACCAGGGACTATGATCAGCGTGAGGACCTGATCGCGGAGGCCTGGAAGGTGTTGTGGTCGAAGGATGCGTCGCGGTGCAATGTCCAGGATCAGGAGGATCTCAGGAATCTTCGCAAGATTCTGATCAACCGCATGCGGAATTATGCGGAGAGCAGGGCGATGAAGATGAACGATGCGGAGGGGCGGTTGCCGGAGGATCTGGTGAGGCTGTTGGCGTAACGATCGCTCCGGTGATGCGATTCGCAGGACTCTCCATATTGTCATTGAGTCTGCGGTCTTTCGATGCGAAGGAGGGCATGCCTGACGGCGCGATGTCAGAATGGCTTTGCGCGGGTGAAAAGCTGCAGAACATCTGGCCCGGTCTTGCTAGCGCGCTGCTCTTTTGTGATCCGCTGCCTGGGCTTGTACTTGGCCACTGCCGGTGACATCAACTACTTCAGCGCGGACGGAGGCAAAGGTCACTCTCTGTCAGCATATAAAGGCCAGTGCAGTTGCAACGCCCAAGTTCAGCTGCGGGCGAGTTCATAAAATGCGAGCGGAGCGAGCTACCGATGATCGCCCGACTGCTGCAACGAACGTTAGACTGCCGCGCGCCGACGCTTGCACGGGTCGGCCGAGGGCGCCAGTCGATCATCCAGGCAGCCGAGAGGCGCGGCTCCCGCCTCCGGTCAGCCGTCGTCTCCAGCAAGTCGGTAAGACCCTCCACAACCACCCGCCAAGGATCACCTGGTACGCCTCGAAGCCGAAGAATATCGCTCCTTCGCGAACGAACGAGGACGGCTCCAGAAAGGCTGGCACTGGGCTCACGAGGAACCAGGTAACCCCAAGAAACACGGCGGTCGACGCGACGGCTCCTATTGCGCTCATGAACGCGTCGCCTTCAGCCAGTGCCTCCCCGACGACGTACCCTGCGAGAAGATACCAGCCTAATCCCAAGAGTGTGGATGCGTTCCCCGCAGAGCCAAGCCAAGCACCGAAGATGCCGCAAAGGAGCGATGACAGCATCACGACGGTCGGCCGATGAGGCGATACCCGGAAGGCGGCAGCCGAAAGAGAACAGACCCATACTGGGGCTAGGCCGACAAGCACGATGGCGGTCAATGGATCGGACATGTAGACGACCACCGTGCTGGCTACCGCCGACCATATGGTCAACGGAATCAAGCGATGAACTCGCGAGCCGGCTGGCGGTCGGCCTGCCCTCGCTGGTGTGTCGTCGGCGGGTAGGACGTCGCCACCGTGGCTAGGGGATGGGCGGCGGACGAACCAGACTATGCCCGCGAAAATAGGTGTCATCGTCAGCGCAAGCCATGCAAGGCGGGTGACCAGCGAGGCGGCGGGCAAAACGAAGAAGCCGGAGATACTCACCGCGGAGCCGAGGGCCTGGATCGCGGCGAAGCTCAGGACGAGGCGTGATTCACGCATGGACCATGATGAGTGTTGGTTGCTGCGAGGGAAAGCCTTTAGGTGAGGGGAATATTCTTCGTGCAGACAGACTTGGCAGTCTAGAAGTTATGACTGGGCTGGCCTCCGACCTTCGCGTGGGTTAATTCCTCGCGCGTTGAAACGGAGTCACCAGAGCCACGTGCGACGAGATCGTGCTGTCGCATTTTCCCGGAGGCCAGCCCATGTCATCCCGTCCCGCTGTTGTGCCGGTTGCTGCTCGCACTATGATCTATCTCGGCATGGACGTGCACAAGGACTCGATCACGATTGCGGTCTTACCCGGGTCCGCGAAGGCACCGACCCGCCTTGACAAGCTGCCGAACGATCTCCCCAAGCTCCAGAAGTGGATCGCGCGCGACGGCGAGATCCGCGCGTGTTATGAAGCGCGTGGTGCCGGCTACGCGCTGCACCGCGCGCTCATAGAGTGGGGCTACACGTGCGACGTCATCGCGCCGTCGCTCATTCCAAAGCGGCCCGGCGTCCAGCCCAAGCACGACACGCGCGACGCCGCGGACCTGGCGCGCCTGTATCGCGCCGGCGAGCTCGTGCCGGTCCGCATTCTGAGTGTGGCGGATGAGCGCGTGCGCGATGTCGTCCGCTGTCGCGAGACGTGTCAGCGTGAGATCCTCAAGTCGCGGCACTACATCCTGAAGTTCCTGGCGACGCGTGGGTTCGTGTTCCGCGAGGGGGCCAACTAGTGCACGCCGCACCTGAAGTGGTTGCAGCACCTCACCACCGATGCCTCGCCGCTGGCGCTCGAGGATCGCCTCGTCTATCGCGAATATCACGCGCTCCTGCAGTACAAGCGGCAGCGGCGCGAGGAACTGGATCGGCACATCGAACAGTTGGCCGAACTGCCGACGCTCGCCCCGATGGTGAAGCAACTCCAATGCTTCCGCGGGATCTCGGTGCACTCGGCGATGGTGTTGGCCACGGCGATCGTGGATTCGCGCCGCTTCACACGCCCGAACCAACTGGCGTGTATCTAGGCCTCATTCCGCGCGAAGACTCGAGTGGCACGCGCCAGCGACTCGGGTCGATCACGAAAGCGGGCAACAGTCACGGTCGTCACGTGCTCGTCCAGGCCGCGTGGAGCTATCGCCATCGGCCGCAGACCAGTGTCGATCTGAAGCGGCGCCAAGCGGGGCAACCGCCCGCCGTGATCACGCACGTGTGGAAGGCGCAGCAGCGGTTGCATCAACGGTTCAACAACCTCTCCGATCGGAAGCGGCCGCAGATCGCGGTGGTCGCCGTGGCACGTGAGCTCGTCGGGTTCCTGTGGGGGGTGATGCGCGACCTCGAGCCCGTGCACGCGGCATGCGTGATGTGATCGTGGTCCGGCGTGCGGTCCCGAGGCTCGATGTGCGAGCACTCCCGACGGCGTTATGCGGCCAGGGTAGGACGCAGCACCCGGATCCCCGAGCCTAGAATGAGCCAGCTCCCCACGAATCCGCTTCTTGCCGCGCTGCGCGTGCGAACGTGTAATCGGCGTATATCAGCAGGATCAACCGTCGATGCTGCCTCGGGCCCACGTCGTTCCACGATCACCGTCCCTCACCATCAACGCCCGGCAATCCCTATCGTGTAAACGCGCCCTTGACACCAGCCCAGTCATATCAACGCCCCAGCTCTGCTGCAAGGAATCCAACAAAATGCGCGCGGAGCGCGCTACCGCAACTCCTCCGATGCAGCGCACGTTATATAGTGCAGGCGCGAAGAAGTATGCGCTACAGTGAGGGTCTACGACCACGCTGGATATTGTCGAGCATCTCGATCGCCGTCTTTTCCCGAGCACTCCGTTCCGCTGCTTCGATGGAAAGCTGGTCACGATGCTCTGTTGTTGCTGCCTCCATTTCCGCGATTCGCGAGTCAACGGAGAGTACCGACTCATTGAGCATAGCGCCCATCGCCTCGACGGAGTGCGAAAGATAACCAATCGAAGAGGTAATGCGGAACGTCATTTGCTCCAAAGCCTGCGCCAAGCCCGTGAACCCCGCAACAAGAAGCTGATTGGTTTTGCGTTGCTCATAAATCGTGGCAAATTGAAAATTGCGTTGAGCATAGCGCACGATCGACTTCATTCGCTCAGCCGTTGCTGTGCCAATGGACAGCTTCGCGACCGCTTCAGGCGCGAGCGGGAAGCGCGGGGGGGTGGACTTGAACTGTTTTACCAACTCGCCGTAACGTGAGGCGTTGTTGCCGATTTGCCGTACCCGCTCATCGAAGCCCCCGAGCGTATTGGCAGCTCGTTCAACGGAATCCCAGAATGGGGCGAAGGCTCCCTCGGCAAAATCAGCTTCTGCTTGGTCGAGATGGCGTTCCGTAATCCGGAGATGCTCCGGCATTGACTCAAACAAGCTCAACGAGCCTTCGCCCAAAACCGCCATTTGCTCGTGCAAACTTTGCTGTTCCTTCAGAGCCTTGGCGAGTTCCCGCTGCCGGTGAGCTTCACGCGCTGCTTCGTCTCGCTGACGCTGAGCCTGACGCTCAGCTTCCTCGCGTCGAAGCTTCTCTTCGTACTTAGCGTTGCGCTTCGCGGTCGCTGAGCGCCTATCCTCTGTGGCAGTGTCGCCAATCTCAGCGTAAAGCCAAGAGATCACCCCGATTACTGCGGCCAACACTAGGAGCAATAAGAGTATTTGCATGAACCACTTAGAGTAGCGAATGGTACCAGAGACAGGCCGAACCGACGATACATACATTGCGATACGCGAGCAAGGCGAGGCTCGCGCGCCCGATCGGTTTCAGGCAGGGATTGTAGACATTGCGGTACTTAACCGCGGACCAGTATATGGTTGCGCTATAGCGCCAAAGTTCACCTGCAAGGGCATCAATCAAATGCAGCGGCGGAGCCGCTGCTACCTTAGCGCCCTTGGCTGGTGCAACGCACGTTAAGCAGCACAGGGCGCGACGTGGCCGAACACCTACTCAATCTCTTCGAGCAACCCGGAGGGATCTTGCGGCAGCGAAGTATTCGCATAAGCCTCCTGGGCGCGCGCGAGGGGATACACTGGTGCCTCACGAATCCCACGCCGTCGCCGCTGATCATCTACTTTCCAAAACTCGATAATCTCGATATTGCGTCTACGCGGCTCCATAAAGAAGGAAAAGTCCAGCGTGTAAGCGGCGAATCGGCCGCCGCGCCCAGACGCCGCCGACGTATCTGGCTCGACGATGTGAATAAGCTTGAAATCCATCAATTGCTGAATGCGCTCGAATGTATCCGGCAGTTTCTGCGCATCGTCCTTGGCGATAAGAAAAGCGGTTTTGCGCTCTTCCTTCAGACAGAAGCCAAGTAAGTCCGTGAGCAGCCTCTCTAGTCCAGCAGTGTCTCCGCTGGCATCCTCACGCATTCCGCCGCGCTTGGTGTGCCATGCTAGCTGGCTGGCGCCCTTGTTTATCAAAGTAGGTGTGAGCCAGCGAGTATTGCCGGTTGCGATCCCGACCTCGATGGCGTGCGTGAGAATAGTGAGAAAATCTCGGGGGACACCGCCGGAGGCGAGAGTCAATGCCTCCAACGCTTCTGGGTTAAAGAGCTCACTCGAGAGGTGATCGTAGCCAACGCGCTTCCCAAGTGAATCAATCATCTCTGTGAGGAACGCCTGTGTCGAGCGCAGATCCTCTAGAGTGCGATCGAGGTCGATGGCCTCCACGTCTTGGGAGAGTTCAACGCCGACTGTTTGCGGTTGATTGCGCACGAGGGTGGTGCGGTGACGTACTGTCGCGACCTTCAGGTAGAGGGGTGTGTCGCGAAGTAACCGATGCAGGTAGTCAAGCACATCCGGTTGGCTTTCAGGTGCCAACAAGTAGAAATCATCCACAACTACACATGTGAATTCATCAACCGCCCCAACACCGGATGACAGCGCGGACTTATAGTCACGCAGATGGCGCTCCAAGACATCAAGCTTCTTGGCGCGAAAGCTTTGAGTAGTGTCAGTTGTCCTTTTCGATCCGGTCTGAGCCTCCGCTTTGGCCGCTGGCGATGCTGAGATGTTTACCTTGGCTGATTCCGACCTCTCGCGACTGTCGCGGTTCACAACGTCAGCCTCCTCCGCCGCATCAAGTAGGCTGCGCAACTCACGTATGTGATGCTCACTTGGGATGGGCATGCGCAGTACCCGCTTTGCCCACCGTCCCCTGACTGGAATGGCCTCAAGAATGGCGATCAGCAGGCGAATGAGAACGTCGGGGTAGGTGAGCCGCTTGTATTCATCGGCTAGGATATAGATCGTTCGTATATCCCCTGCCTTCTGCGCTTGTTTCATGAAGTGAACTAGGAGACATGACTTCCCCGAACCTCGTCGGCCAAAAATGATCTGATGCTGCCTCGATCGGACACGTGCTAAGTGGGAACCAACGTCCACGTAAAGCGGATCATGATTGTACCGGACGCGAAAGCTCTCACTAATTAGCGCGCGGAGCTTGCCTACGCGAGCATCGGTGAGTGCTTGCTGCCGGATGGACGCCACAGCAGCATTGCTCTCGGGTGTTGCATCACCAGGTGTCATTGCATTTGAATGAGAAGGGCAGCCTGTAAATTGCCCCTCCGCCGAGCAATACGATAGAGCGGTGGCGCGACTGGATCACGCAGGGGACTTACCCGCGCTGCGGACGGTGGTGCTGCTTAACTGGCTATTCTGCTGCGAAGAATGGAATTCACTGCGCGGTCCTCTACAAGCTTCCACCTAGGTCATTCGACTCACCGGACAGCGACTTTACAGCCTCGCGTTCGCAGCCTAGCGCACACGTCTCCTCTGTCGCAGGCCCGGCGAAGCGCCGTGGTAGCACGGACTTCCCCGATGTCCATCCCGATGGCCTCACTGGCAAACTGCAACGTCCGCCCGCGGCTAACCTGCGAAAGCCTTCATGCGCGCAAACTGGCGACGAACCTGAGATCGCAGCATTTCCGCCCTTTAATGCCGCTGCTTCTCTCCGAGCCCGGTTTTGCCCCAACCGTGACGCCGATCGCAACCAGACACGCATGAAGCGCCTTGCCCGATTCGGTCAGCGCCGCCCCGTTCTCGCATCTCGCACACCCACACCGGTCACCACCACACGCTGCGCACGGCGAGAACAGGTCAGCCGCGCGCAACCGCAACTCCGGCGGCACCTGCACGCCCGCACTGGTTTTCCGAGGCACCGGCAACCGCCGAACCCCACGCGCGAACAGCGCCCGCGCCTCCGCCTTGTGCTCCTCCGCCATCCGCCGCGCGACAGGCGGATAGCTCGGCATGATCCCTTCCCGCTCCAGGCGGTCGGCGGTCTCCTCGAGCAACTCCACAGCCCTGATCAATTCCGTCAACTTCGCCCGCTCTTCCGGGGTCCCGCGTGCGGTGCTCGCCATGCCGAATAGATACCGAATGAGGGGCCACGCGACAACGCCGTGCGGTCAGGCAGTCAGCGAAGGAGCCGGAACCGCCGGGTGGGATCTAGCGAATGCCCGCCTGGTCTCGCAGGGATTCGTACAGGTGGGCGTAGTTCAGCAGAATGTCCTTGATACCGCCACGGACCAACGCAGAGTTCAACGCCTGGGTGCTCATCAACGTGTGAGCATCCAGCGCCTCCATGATCGCGTTCATCAGCTCGTTCTTGAGGTCCGGCGAATTCGCGAATTGCTCCTTGCTGTTGTTCGCCGCCTGCTGCTGAAGCGTCGCCGACTCCAGCAGCTTCCCCTTGATCACGCTGTTCACGTACAACAGCTTGTCGTTGTCCGACAGGTCGCCGTCGAAAAGGTCGTTCACCTTCTCGATGATCTCGTGCAGCCACGCCCTTTCGCGCTCGTGCACCGCGCCGCTGCCGGCCTCGCCAATCGGCGTGAGCTTCGGCGACTCCCCTTTGCCCAGTTGCAGGTCCTGGGTCCCGCGGTTCTTCAGATGATGGTGCGTCAGCGCCACCTTCGACAGGTCCACCCCCTCCCGCTCGCGCCCGAAGTCCAGCAAGGGGAGTAACCGCCGAAAGAAGACAGCTCGCTTCTCGATGCCCGTATTGCCGTAGTCGAAGATCTGCGACAGGAACGTGTACAGCCGGACGTACGCGCCCATGTCCGCCTTGAACAGCTCCAACGCGTCCATCTGATCCTTCGCCGTGCTCACGGCGGCCGTATCCTCCTGCGCCTGGCCCACACCGAACAGGTCCTTCGCGGCGCGGTATCGCTTCATCAGCCGGTCCGCGACAGGCTCCAGCGCCGAGGCCAGTGCGCTCTGCTTTGTCTTCCCGAAGACATAGTGATCCAGGTCCACGGCCACCACACGCTCGACCTCGAAGTCATCGTAGTACCCCGCACCATCGAGCTTCGCCCGCAGGTTGAGGACGAGATTCGGGTCCGTGGTCGTTGCCAGCGTCGCGGTCTCGTAGTACGCCTTGAACGCCTCCAGCACATCCTCGGCCTCATTCGCAAAGTCGAGAACGTACGTGGTGTCCTTGCCCGGGTGCGCGCGGTTGAGCCGCGAGAGCGTCTGCACCGCCTGGATGCCCGCGAGCCGCTTGTCCACGTACATGCCGCAGAGCAGTGGCTGGTCGAACCCGGTCTGGAATTTGTTCGCCACGAGGAGGATCCGGTACTCGTCCGTCTTGAACGCCTCGCGGATATCGCGGCCCTTGAGCCGAGGGTTGAGTGCGTGACTGTTCTCGGTGAATGGGTCGGCGCCAGACTCCGCGTCGTTCACCTCGCCCGAGAATGCGACGAGCGTCCCGATCGCATAGCCGTGCTCCGTGATGTACCGCTCCATCGCGAGTTGCCACCGCACCGCCTCCACTCGGCTCCCAACGACGACCATCGCCTTCGCTTTTCCGTCCAACAGAGGAGACACAAAGGTGCGAAAGTGCTCGACGACGACCTGCACCTTCTGCGAGATGTTGTATGGATGGAGCTTCACCCATCCCATGATTCGCTTCAGCGCGGCACTCCGCTCCACCTCGGCGTCATCCACCTCCTTGCCCGCGTGCGCCAGCTTGAACGCGAGCTTGTACGACGTGTAGTGCTGGAGCACGTCGAGGATGAATCCCTCCTCGATCGCCTGGCGCATGGAGTAAACATGGAATGGCGCCGGCACATTGTCCGCCGCCGGCTTCCGTGTCGGATCTGGCCTCGTGCCGAAGATCTCCATCGTCTTCGCCTTCGGCGTGGCCGTGAACGCCACGAAGGTGATGCCGCCCTCGTCCGCACGCGCCGCCATCTGGGCCGACAGAATATCCTCGGCACTTACCTCACCGCCGTCGTTCAGCTCCTGGAGTTCGGCTGCGGAAAGCACCGCCTTCAGCTGCGCCGCCGCCTCGCCGCTCTGCGAGCTGTGCGCCTCGTCCGCGATCACCGCGAACCGCTTCCCCTGCGTCGCGGCCAGCGTGCGCACCGCGTCGAGCGCAAATGGGAACGTCTGGATCGTGCACACCACGATCTTCTTGTCCCCACCCAGCGCCTCGGCCAGCTTGCCGCTCTTGCTGCCATCCTTGTTGGTGATCGTCGCGACCACCCCCGTCGTCCGCTGGAAGTCGAACAAGGCCTCCTGCAATTGCGAGTCGATGACGTTGCGGTCGGAGACCACCAGCACCGTATCGAACACCTTCTTGTGCTGTGCGTCGTGCAACTCGGCCAGGAAGTGCGCCGTCCACGCGATGGACTTGGTCTTTCCAGAGCCCGCCGAATGCTGGACGAGGTACTTGCCGCCAGGACCTTCGCTGACGACGGCCGCTTCGAGCTTCCGCGTCACGTCAAGTTGATGGTACCGCGGGAAGACGACTTCCTTGATGACCTTCTTGTCGTTGCGTAGCGTCATGCAGTAGCGGCCGATGATTTCGAGCCACGAGTCGCGCTGCCAGATCTGTTCCCAGAGGTACGACGTCCGATGCCCGTTGGGGTTGAGCGGATTCCCGGCCACGCCATTGTCCCCCTGGTTGAACGGGAGGAATCTCGTGGTGGCGCCCTCCAGCTTCGTCACCATGTGGACCTCGCGGTTGCTCACCGCGAAGTGGACGAGTGCGCCGTTGGGGAAGGAGAGGAGTGGCTCGGGTGACTGGCCCTTGGGCTTTGGCAGACGATCGAAGCGATACTGGTCGATCGCGTCGCCGATGCTCTGGGTGAAGTCCGTCTTGAGCTCCACCGTGGCCGCCGGCAGGCCGTTGAGGAACAGCACGAGGTCGATGCTGTTGTCGCCATTCAGTGAGTAGCGGACTTGCCGGACGACCCGGCATCGGTTCGCCGCGTACCGAGCGAGGATTTCGGAGTTGATGCCAAGTGCCGGCTTGAACTCCGCGAGCTTGAGTGGCTGCTTCAGGCCGAGGAGCTCGATACCGTGACGGAGGACGTCAAGTGTGCCGCGCTGATCGATCTGGTCGCGGAGGCGGGCGAGGAGTGTTTCGCCCGCCTTGGCACCGTGGTTCTTGATCAGAGTCTCCCAAGCCGCGGGTTGGGCTTCCTGCACCCATGGGAGGACATCATGGGGGAACAGGGCGAGCGCGCGGTCGTATTGCGTCGCGTCGCCCTCCTCGTACATCCATCCGTTGGCTGCGAGGTGGTCGCAGATCTCGGTTTCGAAGCTGATCTCCTTGTGCAGGCTCATGCGGCGTATTCGACGAAACCGCGGACGTCGATCTGCCCGGTGACCGCTGCAGAGATGAGGGCAGAACGTCTTTCCAGAAGAAGATTGATCGCGAGCTCTGCTTCCGCGAGTAATGCCTCGATTTGAGCAACCTCAACATCGAGGAACGCGATGATTTCCAACTGCTCAGCCAACGGCGGAAATGCAAAGCGATACCGCCTGAGCTTCTCAGCTGGGAGATGCTCAATGGTGGTCTCGTTCCCCCCTGACACAAAAACGCCTTGATTGGCAGCCCAGTGCATTTGGTAAAAAAGAAATCGTGAGGTGTCTCGGCTAGCGGCGACTGCCCTCATGCGATGCAGCGCCTTCTGATAGTAGCACTCCTCGAGCTCACCGAGCCAGATGGCAGAACGCCCTGGGTAGCTGCCGCCTTCGTTCACTAGCAAGTCACCAGACAGAAGACGAAACCGGGCGCGCGCCGTCTCATCGAAATCCATTTCGGGAAGCTCGGAAGTGTTGATCGAGTCCCATTGCACGTCAAACACGCGGAGGTACGGCCGAAGGTGTTTGCCGGTAATCTTGGTGGCATCAAGCATTTTGCCGAGTTGGACCGTGTAGCGAGATGCGATAGGCGCGACGCTCCAGTGCGCAGGCACATCGCCGAGCCATTCGATGCCGGTTGGCTTCCTCGGCGCATCAGGATTCAGCCCCTTGGTAACCGCGCGGGAGATGACCGCCTGCCGTTTCTCCTTGAGCAACTCCATCAGCCGCCGCTGCTCCGCCACCAGCGCGTCGATCTTCGCCGTCTCCCGATCCAGAAACTCCGCAATTAGCCGCTGCTCCTCCAACGTAGGGAAGGGCATCTGGAGATTGTCGAGCGCGTACTGCCCCAGGCCCACACGAGTCAGACCGTTCGCTCGAACCTCCACCGAGGCACTAACAAAAGCCGAGTCGAACAGGCGCTTGATAAACGCTCCATCGATGTCGCGGGTCGGACGAACCACGGATAGGTGATAGCCGCATACCACTCCCGGCATGTCAACCGGAACGTATGCTGCCACTGCGATGTCGTCCGCTGTCTCGGAATCCTTGGTGATTACCGTGTCGCCAGCCTGAAGCGTGAATTTCGCAATCTGCTCTGCCGATGCGGTAGCACTCATGAAGTCCAGATCGCGGGTAATGCGATCGTTGTAGTAGACGTCCGTGTAGTTGCACAGGTGCACAGGCACACCGTCATCATAGCTTTTCTTGTCCACGTTACTCGGGAACACCGATGCCGCTCGCTTGAGGCGTTCCACGCGCCAGTGCGCAGGTATTTCGCCAAGCCAGGCAACGCCGCTGTCCTTGTATTGCGGATAGCGGGGAAAGCTCATGGGTTTGCGCTGCCTATCGACATGATCGCTCTGAAGTCATGTGCCGATTCTGCCACATTCTCGCCCAACTCGTAAGTGTTACTTACAGGTTGCGTCCCGAGCCACGCCCCGGATCACTGAGTAGTCCAAGCACGGGCTCATCGACGTTCATGGCCGGTACACATCCCGCCGATTGCCCACCTTCACGACCACGACACTCAGGACGTGATCGGCGATGATGTTCCTCGTCTCGGAGTACTAGCCGCACGCGGCACTTGTTTCCAAAATGGGAAATGACTGGAAGCTCGGATGGCGTTCCCGGCTGCGGGTCATGGCCTGTAGACATCCCGCGCTCAGAACGGTCTGGAGCTACTTCACACCGAATTGGACCTTCGCCTGCATCCGCGGCCGAGCGAACACGACGTTAACCGATCAGCGCGTCGTACTCGGCGTGTGTGCCAATCCAGATCCACAATATGCCATCTTCCACATTCACGCCCAGGGCTCGATAACCGAGTCCGACACGAACGGACCGATACCGACCGATTTCCTTGAAATGGAGAGACGGATGTTGCGGGTTCGCCTTCAGCAGCGCGAAGTTCTTGTCCGCAAGCAACCGAACGTTCGTCGGAAGCGCCTCGTATCGCCGCCAGAAGTCAGCAGACGCGTGATGCGTCAAAGCAGACGTGAGCGCCCGGCCCGATGCTCCGCGATCGCGGCATCGGCGAGTGAATCGAATGCCCCGGCCTCGACGTCGCGCTCGATCTGCTCGTCCCAGACCTGTGCATCGAATGCCAGGAACCACTGCCGGAACTTGGAGAGCTCTGGAGCCGACAGCGCCTCAACCTCGTGCTCGAGTTTCTCGACGTTGGTCATCTCTCAATATACAAGGAATCTCGTGATTGGCTAACACCTCACTTCGGGACTTGGCAACGCCGGTCAGACCCTTCCGCGGGGGGGCGGACTCTGAGTTGTTCTCACTACTGCGTCAAGCCGGCGATCATCGTCAGGATTCGGTCCGTCACCCCCTTCAACTCCGCGTCGATCTCTCTCAACGGCCGCGGCGGCTTGAACACATAGAAGTGCCGGTTGAACGGAATCTCGTACCCAACCTTCGTCTTCTCATGATCGATCCACGCATCCGCTACGTGCGGCAGGACTTCGCGCTTGAAATAGACGTCGACGTCTTCACTCAGGGGCACATTCTCCGTATCGCGCAGCGATGAATCCGGCTGTGGCTTCCCTTTCCCCTTGCCCTTGGCGCCAAGGACGACGGCCCCGGCCGCATCCCGCTCCGGCCGCTCCACCGTGATGGTCCGGTACCCAAACTCCTCGTTCTTGAAGATCCGGCTGATCGGCACCCCATCGTGACTGTACTCCTCGAACGTGCCGAAGAGCCGAGTGATCTCCTCGATGTGCTCCGCGCTCAGCTCTTTCCGCTTGCTGCCCAGGCTCTTCCGCATTTTCTGCCAGTAGCCGCTCGCGTCGATCAACTGGAGCTTCCCCTTCCGCGCCGCCGGCTTCCGATTGCTCACGATCCACACATACGTGCTGATGCCCGTGTTGTAGAACATGTCCGTCGGCAAGCCGATGATCGCCTCGACGAGATCGTTCTCCAGCACATATCGCCGGATCTCGCTCTCGCCTGATCCCGCGCCACCCGTGAACAGTGGTGACCCATTGAGCACGATCCCGAACCGGCTGCCCCCGTCCACCGCCGGCCGCATCTTGGACAGCAGGTGCATGAGAAAGAGCAGGGACCCATCGCTCACCCGAGGCAGCCCGGGGCCAAACCGCCCGTCGAACCCCTTCTGCTCCGCCTCCTTCCGGATCTCCTTCTCGATCTTCTTCCACTCCACCCCGAACGGCGGGTTGGAGAGCATGTAGTCGAAATGCGTGCCGGGCAGCCCGTCGGCGGACAGCGTGTTGCCGAACACGATGTTGTCGATGTCCTGCCCCTTGATCAGCATGTCCGCCTTGCAGATGGCGTACGACTCCGCGTTCAGCTCCTGCCCGTACATGTGGAGCCGAGCGCCGGGGTTCAGGTGCGCGAGGTGCTCGCCGGCGACGCTGAGCATGCCACCCGTCCCCGCCGTCGGATCGTAGATCGTGCGAACGACCCCCGGCTTGGTGAGCGCGTCGTCATCCTCGATGAACAGCAGGTTCACCATCAGCCGGATGACCTCGCGCGGCGTGAAGTGCTCTCCCGCCGTCTCGTTGGACAGCTCGGCGAACTTCCGGATCAGCTCCTCGAACACCGCGCCCATCTGCGCGTTGCTGACCTTATCCGGGTGCAGGTCGATATTCGCGAACTTCTCCGTCACCTGGTACAGCAACCCTGCCTTCGCCAGCCGGTCGATCTGCGTGTGGAACTCGAACCGCTCAAAGATGTCCCGGACTGCCGGCGAGAACCGTTGCAGATACTCGCGCAGATTCTCAGCGATGTTCTCCGCGTCGCCCATCAACTTCTTCACGTCCAGCGGCGACGTGTTGTAGAAGTGCTGGCCGGCCTTCTTGATCAGGAACGGTTCGGGGTTGAGACCCGCCTTCTCCCGGACTGCCAGCTCGGCCAGCACCGTGGACTTCGTCGGCTCGAGAACGCAGTCCAGGCGGCGGAGTACGGTGAAAGGAAGGATGACCTTCCCGTATTCGGATTGTTTGTAGTCGCCGCGGAGTAGGTCCGCGACGGACCAGATGAACGAGGAGAGATTCGGGTCCGACATGCTTGTGATGAAAGGGAGTGCCTCCCAATTATCCAATTGGGGACGACGCTTGGATAGCCCCAAGAGATGCGCAGGTGGTCTGGACTTGTTCGCGAGCGAGAAGTGTCGCCGGACGGGATTGTAAAAGGCGTTTGATGTAGGCAAAGACGTCCGCCCGTGCGTTGTTCCGCGTCGCATAGGTCGTCCGATGACACCGTTGGATCTTCATCGTGACGAAGAAACTCCACATGACGGCATTGTCCGAGACATTGCCTGACCGGCTCATGCTGCACGTCACGCCCGGGATCGCAAACTTCGCGAGCATGACTCCAGCGCCGACACCCACGACGCAAAGGATGACCCTCTCTAACACGAGTTGCAGAGAGCGAAGATGCGAAAGCCACGTGGATGATCGCATAAGGGTACTCACCGTGAACCGAGCGTGGATCAGGGAAAGACTCAGAACCCGGGACGTCTACGCTTGTCCTATGGGAATGCAATAGGTAGCTAGTGCTTTCTCCTAGTCGTTCGAGACCACGTTTGTGTTACCGCATTTCGGACACACGACGGCACTGTAGTGGGATAGATGGACTTCCCCATTCTCTAGCGGGGGAATCAGAATCCCCCAGCCGCAACTCTTGTTCGTGCATTCGCGAAAGCGTGCAAATTCAGGGCGTTCATTTCGGCCGATTGCATCGTGGAACGACAGCGGATGAATGACCGGAACGGGAGGTTGCATCGACGCCTCACCTATTGCCCGTACCGCTTCACTAGGCTCCAGCAGCGCAGGCTTCGATGCGTGATACGCACACTCGACATACACACGGGGTCCGTTTTCCACTACGAGGATCAGATATGGCGTCGGTGCAGGCGTTTGGACTCCGGTTCCAAAGATCCTGTCCAGTTTGCTGAAAGCCAACTGGCCGGATGCGAACGACGCAAGCCACTTCCCCTGTGTGCCGTAAGTAGTACAGCTCACAGTGAGGTTTGGATCGGTCGCAGCAGCCGTCGCGGAGTTTGATGTCGCCAGAAACGCGGTGACGGTACCGGACGTTAGAGGCTTCTCTCTCCCGTCAGCCCGGTCGATGTACTTGAGATCTACCTCCAATACCAACGGATTGTCGGCGTATATCGGCAGGACCGTCGCGTCATTTCTTTCTCTCGGTTCTCCGTCGGTCGCCGCGCGGAAATGTCGAGCCGCGGAACCAGCTTGGATTTGCGGCGGTCGGCCATCAAACTGTGCAATACAGGCTAGCTCGAATAGTCTCACGGCGCCGTTAAGTGTCGCCCGGATTCGCGCAGTGTAAATTCCCGGCACGCGAACGGCTTCGCTGGGAATGATGGCGCGATACTTGGACTGCTTACCCTTCGTCCCTTTCACGTGCGGCATGAGAAGGTTGCTGACACTCGCGACTGGCACCTTGTTCGGGTCGATGAACTCCGTGATCACTACGACAGCGTCAGTCGGATAGGAGTTGTTGATGGTATCACAAAACGCCGTCAGTTCGATGACATTCGTACTGCCGAGAGCGAGAGTTGCTGTACCGCACTCAGTTCCGTCGTCGGCAGGGCTGAGCACTACGGGATGGTAGTGACGCCAGATCAGCCATGCGTAGAACAAAGCAACCAGGATCGTTGCGGCTACAACGGTTCGCGTATCGGTAAGCCATGTGGGCCATTTGTCGATGCCCACCTTTGCGGCCCATTTGGCCAGATTCTGCTTCGCCTCATCGGGCGCGATCTGCGCGGCCCACAAGAACGTCGCCCAGATCACGCCCGGAACCCACAAGAGAATCTTGCGAATGTATGCCATCCCGCAAAGCTACGGCTCAGCCGGTGGCGGCAAAAGGAGCACGGCTGCGGCATAACGCCAGAGTCGAGCAGGAAGGCATCAAGTAGTCAGCGAGCGCGGCGATCTTCCATGACGCTTTGCCTGCTGCAACACTTTGTTAGGGCGCAGGCGCATTGATCTCTACTGGTCCTTGGAAACGGAGCTATACACCGTGTAACCGAATGCGAAGTGTTGGCAGTCTATATAGCGGCGACTGAATCACGTTCGCAAAGCCGAGCGTGCGTACGTGTTGCGCATACAATGCCAGGAGTTGCGGGCTCAAACGCGGATCGAAGGCAACTTCATCGAACAGGAATGGCGCATCGCAGGTGTACTGATATACGTCACCAGTTATTGCCGGATCATGAGTGAAATGGACCAGGCGTACTTCGCGCTCGTGACTGAATTCGGTGCGCTTCATCAGGAGAGAAGTGGCTTGACCACGACCTGTCGGATCCAGGCTCAGGGCTGCCGCCACGGACGGATCTCCCAAGCGACTCATCAACTTCGTTTGGGATAGGTACTCGACTCGCCCAATGAAGCAAGACAACTCTGGAAACGTGACACAAGTATCGCGAAGGGACGCGACAAGGGCTCGAATCGTTGTGCGCAGACGAACACCTGCTTTGTCTGATGAGTAGATTCTCCACATTGCATCCGAGTCTCGCTTTGTGGTCCAGCACTGACCGTACAACGAGTCCCGGAACCCGAAGGTGAACGGAGACCCGGTACTGGTGGCGGCGGGCGCCGAGAGCAGTGCATTCTCGAAAGGATCATCCCAAAGTCGTGGTCGCACAAGCGTGTTGAGGGACGTCTCAGTTAGTTCAAGGAATCGCTGGAGTCCGAATATTCGGTAAATATTCTGATCCAGGTCGGCGGTCTTGAGATTGATGAACTCGGGCGTGGTATGTGCCATATCGTTGCCAAGTTTTATGATTCGTTGCAACGCCAAAACTCACCTGCAGGGCATTAAGTAGATAGTGCGCAGCGCGCTTCGGCGACGCCCTGACTGTTGCAGCGCCGCATTGCCCGCGGGCGCGGCGATCCTACTCGCTTGGGTAGTCGATCGAACCGAGTCGTCGCCTCATGGCATCGATGTTGCCGGCCGGATACATGAACGCCAGAAACCGCACGGAATCGCCAGGACCGGCTTTGAGACTACCCGCATCCCAGCCGCCGAGCATGAGCAATTGCGGTTGACTGATCGATGCTGGCGGGACGACCGGATTGACGCTTATCGAGAGCAGACCATAGCGGTCTAGATCCGGATTCGGATGACCGAGCAGACATGCAAGGTATGGCTTGCCAGCGCGGTCGTATGGAAGATGGCCGATTGGCCCGAGTGTGCCGCCCGCCTCCTGCGCCCATTCGCGAAGCCGGGCCTTCGGAATCCATTCTCCAACTACCGTCGCCGCGTGTGCGGCGCCGAGCGTGGCGAATGGTAAGTAGACGCGCTTCTTGCGCTCTTCGCCGGGGACGATGGCAGCGAAACTACTCAACCCGAATAGGTGGAACTCGAAGAGGTGACCTCCAGCTGAATCCAACCGGAACGACTGACGTCTGATCTGAGTATGGACCTTGCCATCTTGTGAAAAATGCGCATTCCCGTCGAGCGGATGCGAATACTTCACAAGATGAGAAGTGGTGATTCCGACCTCACCAAGTCGGATCTGTCCATTCATATTCCCGTCGACGACGGTCTCACACTCACCCACCAGCCCTGCCGACGAGACGAAATAAGGGCATTGCGCAAAAATCTGTCCATTCTTGCGTAGTTGGATCTGGAGCAACTGTGTCGTACGGCGCTGCTCTTCATCCGCTAGAAGCACGGTGAATTGCTCAGCGCGAAAGTAGCGCAGCGGACCGTCCTCAACTTCGTGTGCGGCGAGGTTCAACTCAAAAGGCGACATCCGTGATGGGTCTGGAGGGTCGTTGCTATCAAATACGTGTAGTGCGGCGAGCACCGATATGCGATCCGTCTTACCGGGCTGGCCGCTCCACCTTCGCCCCACTTGCCTCGCCCGCCGCAAAACTCGTCATCAAAGCAACAATGTTCGTCGGCGGCAACAACACACGCCCGTAAGGACTCCTGGACGTGAGCTCATCCACGATCTGCCTGATGTACGGAAAGATCAACGCCGGCGCATGACCATGCGCGAACTGCGCAATCGGCACGGTCTGGACCTCACCCACAATGCGAAAGACCGCGTTGACACTGACCTGTACCTTCTCAGGCCGCGCGTCAATCGGCGGCGCCGAGAGGATCAACCCCACTTCGAAGTGGTCATGATCTTTCCACTGCCAGTCCCACCCCCATTCCGCATTCTCCACGTCCGGATCCGGCACAGCTCCCGTCAGCACCTGCACGGGAAACGTGAGTGATTCGAGGACGTAGCCGCTCTCTGTGTTGGCCGGAGACATCACGCGATACGCTCCGCGCGCTGGACAGGAATCGCCACCTCGAGATCCTGCGCTTCGCTCGCGTAAACCGCCAAGGTCTCACGCACCACAGGTGCACTGTCCGCAGTAACTCTGTACTGATAGGAAACCGGCCGCGGCACCGGCACGAGAGGTACGACATCCGGCACGATCCCACGCTCGGCGAGCAGGTGCTGCAGGGCCGCGGGCACATCCCGAAGCAGGCGAAGCAACGTGTCCGTCGCGCCGTTCTGGATGATCGTTCCCTTCTCCCATCGCCCAACGGTCTTGGGACCCGCGCCGAGCAGGTCTTCGAGCTGAGGCTGCGTGAGACCAATGCCCTTCCGGAACGCCTTGATCTCGGCCGGAATGAGCATGCCCTCCTCGGCGCGAATCATTGCGGACGCGCGCTTCATCACGGCGTCCATCTCACCGGGCGCGAGGTAGAACTCGCCGCACTCGCCGCGGCAGCGCTCGTACTCGCCGGGAACGGTGACGGTCCTGCGGCCAATGCGGACTTCAAAGGTGTCGTGACCGCGCGTGACCGCGCCGCCACAATCTGGACAATTCGTCAACATGCTTGGTGCGTTAGAGGCGCTTGAACTGGATTACGACGACCAGGTCGCCGGAAGCCTGTGTTTCGAGCTGTACCTTCACGTAAAGGCGGATGCCGCCATGCTCGGTCCGATACACATCCTGCCAGAATCCCGGTCGCTTCTCGGCTTCCATGGTCTTGTAGAAGCAGTCGGCACGCAGCGCGCCGACGCATCCCACGATGTCGGCTTCATCCAGACCAAGCTCGCCAGCGCCCCGTACGCCTCACCGGTGATCCGGTAACGTCGCGTGGCCAGCAGCGCCATGAGGCGCGACAGGTGATATGAAGGGCCGGCGCCAGTCGTGAATCACCAACAGAAGGTAGCACCGTGCTACTTCTGTCAAGAATGGGAACGATGAGTCTCGACTCGAGCGGGCGTAAGGTGGCATGATACGAACCCTGCCGTGCCCGACAGTCCGGCGGCAGCAATTGGCAGGCGATCCGCGCTCGTCGTGCAGAGTTGCACCTCACCCAAGCGCAACTCGCCGACCTCGCCGGCATCCCCGCCTATCAGACGGTGTCTGAAATCGAGAAGGGACGCCGAGTTGTGAAGGCGCATGAGCTGGTACGGATCGCTCGCGCACTCCACACGTCCTCCTCGGCCTCTCCTCCGCCCCACTCGAGACTCGCGTCTTGTGGCGTCGCGGCACAAAGGTGGAAACCGGACGCGTGAAGTGCACCTGCTCGAGCGCTCACGCCGGTACGCCCAGCTCGAAGAGTGGTGCGGCGAGCCACCCGCGCAGGCCTTGCCCAACCTGCAATTCGATCCAGCTGGGGCGACGTGGACTTCCGTCGCATCCATGGCCGACTCGATGCGGCGACTGTTCGACCTGGGAAGCATTCCCGCGGCCACCCTCCAGCGAACGATCGAGGATTCGTATGGCGTCAAGATCTTCACCGAGACGCTGGAAGGAGACCAAGCCGCAGCATGTGTACGCTCGAGTTTTGGTGCAGCCGTTCTGTTGAATGGCGCAGACGCACCGTGGCGACGCAACTTCAGTCTCGCGCACGAGGTCTTCCACCTCGTCACCTGGGACGCCGTGGAACTGGCCTGGGATCGCGCGGCACTCGCGCGCGTCACCGCGCACAGTGTCCGGACTCCACTCGTACCGGATAGCCGCCGAATCAGGGAAAGTGTCAAGATATTACTTGACAGGCAAGTTATAGCTTGCTAGCTTCCTTGCACATTCAACAGGCTGGCCGAGAGACGACGGACGAATGATCAGTTCACGTGAAGTGCTGAAGAAGTTGAAGGCCGATGGATGGGAGGTCGTCATGGTCAAAGGGTCGCATCATCACCTCAAGCATCCCACGAAGCAGGGAAAGGTGACTGTGAAGCACCCGGCGAAGGATTTCCCGATCGGCACGATCAGAAGCATGGAAGCGCAGTCGGGAGTCGAGTTGATCTGACTCCGCTCTGCGGGCGTGGACAAGACGGAGTTGGAAGGCTACTGGGTTGGAACTACTGGGAATGAGGGTGCCGAAATGAATACGGTGTACCACGCGCGGTTGGTGCGTGATGAAAAGGGCCGGACCGAGATCGACTTTCCGGACTGCCCAGGGTGTCAGACGTTCGCGGACGTTGGCGAAGATGTCGGGGAGGTCGCACGGGAAGCACTTGAGGGTTGGTTGGAGGCACACCTGATCGATGGGGAGGCGCCCCCGCGGCCGGCGTCAAAGACGAAGGGGCTGCTCGCCGTCTCTGTGGCGCCCTCGCTGGCAATCGCAATTCAGGTGCGCTGGCGTCGGCAGGAGCTCGGGCTTTCGCAGGCGCAGCTCGGCAAGAAGCTCGGCGTGAGTCGGCAGCAAGTCGCGCTGATCGAGCAACCAACCGGTAATCTCGGAATCGCGACGCTCGAGCGAGTCGCCAAGGCACTGGACGTCCAGCTTCGTGTAGAACTCGCGGCTGCGAGCTGATTCGCCGAATATTAGCGCCGCTGTTTGCAGCACGCTATGCGGCACCGACGCCCGTGATTGGCGTGTTGTGCTGCAGCACCGAAAGGTGCTCCGTCTTACCGGATCGGCCGCTCCACCTTCGCCCCACTCGCGTCGGCCGCGGCAAAACTCGTCATCAGGGCAACAATGTTCGTGGGCGGCAACAACACACGCCCATAAGGACTCCTGGACGTGAGCTCATCCACGATTTGTCTGATGTACGGAAAGATCAACGCCGGCGCATGACCATGCGCGAACTGCACAATCGGCGATGCGATGCGCCCATTGAAACAGAAGGCCAGACGCTGGTATCCGAAGCGGTACCTGAAGCTGGCTGCGCGCGCCTATCAGAACGGCGTGATCGGAAAAGCTGTTGTTGCCAAGTACCTGGAAATGCCATACGCCGAGGTGGAGACCTTCGATCTCGGGGAACCGCATGGCAGTGAAGCCGCGTTTAGTATTGGTTGATGCGGGCGCTGTCATTCACGCGCATCGCTGTGCCGGATGGGCGCAGCTCTGTACTGCGTATGAAGTGATCATCCCCGAGATCGTCGTCTCCGAGGCGGCCTTCTATCTGGACGCCGATCGCAGGCGTGTTCCAATTGATATCGCGCCAGATATCGTCGATGGGCGCGTGACGACATACCTGGAAGCTCAGGAGTTTGGTCTCCACGCCGGAACAGGTGCGCCATTCTCCGAGTCGAGCCAACCGCTGGTGAACGCAAGCGGCAGCTCGAGTCCGGTTTGTGCGTCCACGACGATCACCATCGGCCGCCCGTTGACTGACGCGTGCGCGAGCACCCAACGGCCGTCTGGTGACCATGTGACGCCGGGGAGATACTGACGGTTTGACGTGGTGAGCTTCCGCAACCCTGTGCCATCGAGACGGACTAGCCAGACCGCGCTTCCATTGACGAACGCGACCTCCACGCCGGAAGGCGACCACCGCGGGCGCTGGCCGGCGAGGCGAAGCGGACGCATGCTCCGCGTTGCGACATCCAGGAACTGGATCGTGAAACCACCGAAGTACGTACTGTCGTTTTCGAATGCCACGACGGTGCCATCTGGCGATATCGACGGCCACCGGTGAATGGTATTGAAGCAGTCGTCGGCGTTGGCGGGGCTGAGACGCTGCGGAGCACTGCTCGATCCCGTCTGCGCTTGATACAGGATCCCCATATAGTTGCATCCGCCGCCGGAGAGATACAGGAAGCGACCGTCACCTGACGGTGAGAACGACGCGAAGCCGCCAGGGATGACGAACGCCGGAGTGCCCTTGGGGCACGCGGCGTAGGAACAGGTGCCTACCATCGTACGCGCACCGGTCAAATCGATCCGATACAGCGAGACAGGGTCGCCCGATTGGGACCCCATGGTCGAGTAGAACGTCTGTCCATCGGGCGCCCACTCGGGCCCCGGTATCGGCAAGGGTGGGTTTGGTGATCCCGCCACCACAGGCACGTCTGCAATGCGACGACCATCGAGCGTGACTACCCGCACGGTTGCTCCCTGACGCACCGCCATCGTTCCAGTGGGAGCGACACTTACACGGGCCGTATCCATGATGGTGGCGCCGAGTGATGCAATCACGCCACTGCGGGCGATCGTGCTTGCGGTGACCTGTCGCGCTGCCGACAGCGTGATCGAGCCGTCCAGCGCACGATAGCTGAGCGCATCCGGTCGCGCATTGCCGGCACGATCTCGGACGACAGAGGTAACTGTGTACGATCCGCCAACTGCTATCGCGGTGTCCTGGGGAGCGGATGTGATGGATACGGCATTGCCGGGCAAGGCAGTGAATCGGGCCGTATCAGCGTACAGCTGGGAATCATCCATCTGAATGGCGATGCTCGCTGCACCCGCCCCATCTCCAAGGAACACCTTGACATCGATGCTGCCATCGGATGCCGTCGTCACCCACTTTGTGAACTCGAGCGTGGTACCGGTCACCACGACGGCCAACGCACTGATGGCGCTACCGGTACCGCCGCGGACGCTGGTGAAGCGTACCACCTTGCCGGCCATCGGTTGGCCGGCGGCATCCCGGAGAACGACGCGAAGGGGCTGCGCCAACGTTGCCCCGACGGTGTCCGCGGTTCCGGCGGCGCCGCTGAAGGTAAAGCCGGGCTTTGGTGTCGCAGGCGTCGGAATTGTTGGCGTCGGGTCTGGGGTTTTGTCCGCGCTACCGCCACAACTGATTGCCAACAGGCCTGTTAGCGCGAGAGCCAGGCTAGAATATGTGTGCGTGTGCTTCAACGGATATACGCGTGTGAGGATGGCTGCGGCCTTGGGAGTGTGCAACGACAAATCTACGCGGTCGACCGACGACGGCGGAAGCGACACGGGGTCTATTGCGGCAGTGATGTCATGGGCGGACGGCGATTGTGCCCGTCGTTACGCAGTGCCTAACGCAAGGGTCACAAACCGCATTTGCCAGAAGTTTCAACCGTGGCGGTGCGGCTCGGCCGCGATCCTTACGGCTTCATCGGGAAGTTTCAGGGCTCGCGAGCGATGGCCCACTTGTGCCGCAGATCGGCGTTTTTGGTGTTCTTGACCGATGGCCGCGTGCAGCCCCGCGCATAGGTCAGTCCGTCGGCAGGTCTGCTGTACTCTTCCGTAATACCGTTGCGGCCTTCCACGCCTTGTACTGATTCGGCGTCACCCGATACCTCCCAGCCGACGACTCGTTGAGCGCTTCCAGCAGCGTCGCTGTCATCAACACAAACTGACCACGATCGCTGCTCACAATGCCGTTCCCATCCGCCCAGCGTAGCAAATACTCTGTCACAGGCGCAATCATGTTGATGATTGCATCGCGCACCGCATTGTGAAGTTGCGCGCGATACTTCAACCGAAATGGATCGGGCTGGCCAAGCGATTCACGCAGCACGTTGTATTGCTGGCAGGAGCGCGAATAGGCCCACGCGAATATGTCTCGCAAGAGGGCGACGTCATTGAGCTCGTAGATCGCCAGGACGCCTTCCGTGTATGCCGATGTCGAGACGTCAACGAACGACAGTGGAACCAGATTCCGCTTGATGAGCGGAATGTTCATCGCCAACCGGGACGTACGCTTGTTCGCATCGGCGAAGGGCTGGAGATACGGCAGGTGGACCATTACAAAAAACGCCTGCTCGAACGGATCGGGTATCGCGCGCGCCTTGTCCAGGATGAGGTCAAAATACTCCTCGACCTTCTGTGGAATCGCGAGCGGTGTGTAGACTGATGATCCGATCGCAACCGGATGACGTCGGAGGCGGCCTTCGTCAGCGGAATTCGCAAGGAGGTTCTCCGATAGCGCGCCGTGCAGGCTCAATAGCGTATAGCGATTGAAGTCGATCTCGGCGGCGTTCTGCACGAGCATCTCGATCGCCGCCTTGTGGTTCAGGATCATTTGCGTCTCGCTCGCATCCTTCCCTTCGGCCTGTTGGCCGAACTCGAGCAGCCGTTCGGTGTCGAGTCGAGAGTACGTGTTGCCTTCAAGGTGACTCGACGCCCAGGAGAGATCGATGAGCAGCCGATGGTAGATCTCGCGCGCGAAGGTTCCCGCTGCGCGCTCGGCATCGGGCGTCGCGCCTGATTCGGCGAGGCGGTTCCGCAACGCAGCATCGAGATACCATGTCACGCCTGGTTCATACTGTTCAAGAAAGTCCGCCATGTAGCCCACTGGACTGCGGTGCGATCTCGGCCGACGAATCCTGTTGAAGGCCTGTCGCCCCGCTGGCGAGAGTGGCGGGTAGTCGTCGGGAATGTCCGAGCTTGGGACTGGCGCTGGTTCGGGCTGAGAAGGGGCGGGGAAATACTTCCGCCCCCGCTTTTCTCCCACAACACGAATTTGCCCCACCGCGCCCAGCTCCTGAAGGCGCCGCCGAACCGTCCTGGGCGTCTGGGCGAGACCGTCCTTTCGGAGGACGCGGATGATTTGCGGGGCTGTAACGCCGTCGCTATTTGCCGCTACGATGTCCCTGATCCTGAGCGCAAGCGAATCGAGAGAGTGCGGAGTGTCCATGAAATGAGCGCCTTGGAATGACGATTTTGGCCATTGCCACCGTGGCCATTTCTGGCGTTTGTGTCCATTATGTCCAATAATGGCCAAGAACTAGCATTAAGTGGCCATTATTGGCCATAATATGGTATTAATGGACACTTCCTGCAAGTATTGGACAGTTATTGAACAAGCGGATCCGCACGATGCTTCCGGGGCTGACAATGGACCGGTGCGTGTCCTCGACGGTACACACTGCGTGGGCGACTTTCCGGCGAGGCCATTGATGCGCTTCGGGGACAGCAAGCGGAACGAGACTGCCTTGTGGAGGAGGGAGGCATACTCGCCTTCCGGCCCCTGCTCCTTCATGCTTCGGCTCCCGCTAGCGCACCACATCATCGACGCGTCGTGCACATCGAATTTGCAGCGCGCGAGCTACCTGCGCCGTTGACGTGGCACCGTTCGGTTGCCTAGAGGTGGCTTCAAACCTATGGTTGTCGTCCTGACAGGCACGCGGAGCGCGCCCGAAGGACCTACACTTGTCCAGGCACCAGCGACCGCACGTGCAGGCCCTTCGCTACGCTCAGGGCGACAAACGAGAGGGTATTGAAACCACTTCCAGGAATGGATGTGTCTGCAGACTTGCAGGTAAAACCAAGATTATCGTTTTGCTCAGGATGACAACGACCTGCTGTCCCTACCTTGGAAAGAGGCTACCAGGCACTTGAACGAATCGAGAAAGGGAAGGAACTGGCTCGGTATTGCCAGGATGTTCGTGCCGGAGTTCGCGTGGATGGTGATCACACGACTCTACGTGCTCGCGTATGCAAGTCCGTCAGAGCAGCGCAGGATATTTGCGCTCGAGGCCGAGAACGACGACCTTCGCCGGCAATTGGCGGAGGCACGACGCAGAAATCCGGACGCTCGCGAGATCCTCCGACAGATGCTGCGTGGCGTAATCATGGCTGGCGTGCTGCTCGTGGGCTTCGCGTTCTGGTGGCGGTATTCGGCGAAGGGGTTGGAGTTGCAGCGGGAGATCACCCTGCCGGAGCAAGTCACGGAGGCGAGGAAGTAAGCCGAGGCACGGAGATCAAGCTCTTCCCTATCTCGCGCCCGATGTTGCAATTGTCACGGTGCCCCTGCACAATGGCAGTATGACGCCCGAGCCGGATACCAAGCATCCGCCCGGTGAGGCGTCCATCAGTACGATGCATTCGCTCACCGTACTCGAGACAAAACTCTACAAGCCAAAACATCGCACAGGTCTCGTCGCACGATCGCGGCTCATCGAGCGCATCCGCCAGGGCGCCGAGGGCCCGCTCACGCTCGTCTCGGCGCCTGCGGGATTCGGCAAGACCACACTGCTCACCGAATGGCTCGCCCAGCGCCCGGACAGCGATCTGCCCGTGGGATGGGTTTCACTGGGCCGCAGCGAGAATGACCCCGCGCTGTTCTGGGCCTACGTCCTTCGCGCGCTCCAGAAAGTGCACCCCGGCGTTGGGGAGTCCGCGCTCTCGCTGCTCCAGACATCTCGGCACTCACCAACTGAGTCCGCCCTGACGTCGCTGATCAATGAAATCAGCTCCATTGACCGCGACGTCATTCTCATCCTCGACGACTTCCACGTCATCGATGCACCGCCGGTTCACCGGGGTCTGACCTTCCTGCTCGATCACATGCCGGCCACGATGCACATCATCATCGCGAGCCGCTCCGAGCCATTGCTGCCACTCGCTCGCCTGCGAGCGCGTGGGCAGGTGTCCGAGATTCCAGCCATCGAGATGCGTTTCAGGCAGCACGAGGTGACCGAGTATCTCAACACGGCAATGGCGCTCGGGCTGTCGGCGGCGGATGTGTCAACGCTCGAGACGCGCACGGAAGGCTGGATCGCGGGACTCAAGCTCGCCGCACTCTCGCTCAAGAATCATGGCGATGTCCAGAAGTTCATCAAGGGATTCTCCGGCGACAATCGCTACATCGCGGACTATCTCATCCAGGAGGTCCTGCTCGCCCAGCCGGAGAACATTCGACGATTCCTTCTGCGGACGGCAATTCTTGATCGCCTGAATGGTCCGCTCTGTGACGCCGTCACCGGAGAATCGGGATCGCAGGCGCTGTTGGAGAGTCTCGAACGAAGCAACCTGTTCGTCGTTCCTCTGGATGATACGCGCGAATCCTATCGCTACCATCATCTCTTTGCCGAAGTGCTCCGCGCACATTTCATGAGGGAGCACGCCGAGCAGGCAAGTGATCTCCATCGTCGCGCGAGCAGCTGGTTCGAGGACAACACCTCCTTGGACGACGCCCTGCATCACGCTGCGGCGGCTGGGGACGTCGAACGCGTGGCACGCTTGCTCGAGATCACGTGGCCCGAGATGGACCGCAGCTATCACACCGGCAGGTGGCTCGAGCGCGTCAAGGCGCTGCCCGACGGGCTGGTTCGAGCGAGGCCTGTGCTCAATCTCGGTTACGCATGGACATTGTTGAACGCCGGCGAGTTGGAGAGTGTGGAAGCTCGGCTCGACGACGTCGAACGATTGCTGCGCCAGTCAGCCGACAATGGAAACAGCTTGTCTACGCAGATGGTGCTCGTCGATGGAAAGAGATTCCAATTTCTCTCAGTGGGACTCGCCAGTGCGCGTGCGTACCTTGCACAATCACTCGGCAAGACCGCTGGTACCGTGGAGCACGCTCGACAGACGCTGGCGCTGATACCGGAGGGCGAGCACGCCGCGCGCGCAACGGGCAGTGCGATGCTGGCGCTCGCCCAATGGGCGAACGGAGAGCTCGATGAGGCGCATCGCACCTTTACCGCGAGCCTCAACCACATGCGACTGGCGGGGCAACTTCTCTCAGTGGTTCGCGGTACTTTCGTGCTTGCCGACATCAGGGTTGCCCAAGGGCGCTTGAATGAGGCGGCAGACATCTACGAGCACGGACTTCAGCTCGCGAAGGACCCCGCCCACACCACTGCGCCAGAGACAGATGAGCTGTACCTCGGCCTGAGCGAGCTTCATCGCGAACGTGGGGATGTGGCCGCTGCTGCTCGTTTTCTCCAGACGATCACGGGCAGCGACGAACACCGGGGAAATCGGCATCGCTGGTGTACCGCGATGGCTCGCGTGGCGGAGGCTCGAGGAGACCTGAAGGGAGCGCTCGACCTTCTTGTGGAAGCGGAAACCGTCGACGTCCGAACCCCGATTCCTCGGCTTCGTCCCGTCGCGGCGCTCAAGGCTCGCATCTGGATCGCGCAAGGCAAGCTGGCCGCCGCCAAAGGCTGGGCAAGGGACGCGCGTTTGTCCATCGATGATGAGCTGAGCTACCTGCGCGAGTTCGAGCACATCACACTGGCAAGGCTGCTCGTTGCCCGCAATGACGACGCCTTTCCACTCCTGGAGCGCCTCCTCATCGCCGCAGCACAGGGAGGGAGAAAGGGAAGCCTCATTGAAATCCTGGTGCTCGAGGCTCTTGCACACCAGGCGAAGTCGGACGTCCGCGCTGCAGTCGATCCACTCGAGCGCGCGCTCGCGCTCGCCGAGTCGGAGGGGTATGTAATGATTTTTGTGGATGAAGGCGACAAGATGCGCGATCTCCTTCGCCACGTCGCGGCGCGTGGCATCGCTGCCGGCTACACTCGGAAACTTCTGCGTGTGTTCGACGGCGGCCCAACGCCTGTGGCCGATGCGCCTGCTGTCGTCAGCAGCGAACGTCTCCTTCATGACCTGACGACACGTGAGCTCGAGATCCTGCGTCTCATCGCCGCCGGAATGCGGAACCAGGAGATTGCTGACCAGCTCTCGATCAGCACGGCTACGGTGAAGCGTCACATCGCCAATGCGTACGCCAAGCTGGACGTGAGCCACCGAACCGAGGCCCTGGTGCGTGCCCATGCGCTGAAGCTGCTCTAGCGCTGTCGTCTACACCCCCAAATAGCTGGTCATCTACACCTTTCGGTCGATTCGAGAGTCGCCCAGTTCCGCGACTTTCCCTTGCAGTCACACTGGCTGTCGCTCCACTCCGGATCCGACGCCGACACACGCAAGGAGACCACCATGTCCGTTCGCTCACAGCTCACCATCGCGGCCCTCGGCTCCATCGTCCTGACCACGAGTGCCCTGTCCGCCCAAACCACCGACAGCCTGGGTGCGCGGATTTCGCCCACCAAGTCGTCCGCGTGGGAATTGCAGGTCACCGAGGGCGATTTCATTCCCACGGGACACCAGCGGGACGTCGTAAAGAAGGGCAAGCTGAACGCCGCGCAGCTCACGTATGTCGTCACGCCCGCGCTTGCTCTGACCGGGACGCTGGGATGGGCACGCACCAACGACATCAGCTCCGTTGGCGACCCCACGCTCGATGTCTTCACGTATGACTTGGGCGCTGAGCTCCGGGGAGACCGCTGGAATGAAGGTGGGACCGTGAGCTTTCGTCCATTTGCCGGCGCTGGTGCAGGGGCACGCAGCTACAACTACCGCAACCTGGACGTCGACGCGACGCACAACGTTGCAGCCTACGGCAGCATGGGTGGTGACCTCGCCATCCGTCGCGTCCAGATCCGCATCGAGGCGCGAGACTACGTGACCGGGTTCAAGCCACTGTCAGGTATCGGTGCAGCCGATACGCGCAATGACGTGGTCATGATGTTTGGCGTGCGCATCGCAAAGCCATGAACACGAGCACTGCAACTTCACTTCGGCGAAGTGACTGGTTCGTACCTGTGGGGTTGATACTTCTGAGTGTCGTGCCGGCTGTCGCCGGCACGGCACGACTCGCCTCCCTGGCCAGCGGTGCAGCGGTCACGGAGGCGAATGCGCAGTTCTTTGCGGCCCCGGTTGCCGTGGTGGTGCACATCCTCTCCGTCATTCCGTTCAGCATTCCTGGTGCCTTGCAGTGCTCGCGTGGGTTCCCATGGCCCACGGGCGATGGCGTCGCCGTATATGTGCTCCGCCTCGTATTCGGTTCAGCGATGTTCGTTTCAATCGTCCGGGCTGCCGATGCCATTCGGCGTCGAGACTTCAGGTCACATGGCGCGTGGATGACCCGCAGCTATGCCATCGGTCTCGGTGCAGGCACGCAGGTTCTCACGCACCTTGCCTGGTTGGGCAGCGGCTCATGGTAGACAACGCTGCGCGCGACCGGCGTACACATGACCGTCATGTTGCTGGTTCGGACCGTGGCAAGGTAGCACCAGCCAACGCCAGTGATCGGCGTCGTGCTTGTTCGCCGCGAGTTCGTCAGGTTGAACACCGCACACGTGTGCTGGCGGGAATCCGTGCTTGAGACGGAACGATTCGTTGCGAAGCTGGCCCCCTCGGTCCTCGACTCAGTCCAGCCGTCAAACCATCGTTGCACCATTGCGCCTCTCTTGAGCGGAGCCGTCAATCCGCGACGCAGATTGCCGAGTTATCAGTGTTGTGCGCGCCGCCACTTGTACCGGCTGCGCCTTCGACTGTGATCGGCCGTACCTGAACATGATCGTGTGATCCCGATCCGTACCGTACGCGCCCCAGAACATTCTCGATCGCCCCGCAACTCGTCCAAGCCCGACCCGGACATTGATCTACGGTGACACGGACAGGCCAATGGGCTCCGCCAACTGCACTCGGTTGTTCTCGCTCTTGACCGCTCATGTCGTAATTCATGCTGCATGTGCCCCGTACCTTGCACGCTCGGCCGTAAACCGCACCGGACGCGTCGCCGACCTTGCGTGGCGGAACACGAAGTGCTCCGGCTGGATCCTCAACTGGTCAGCATGAGTCTCGAGTCGGACGAGATGCGCCCCTGGCCCTTCTTGTCGCGCCGCGATTCGATTGACGTGCGTCCCCTTCCTGCACCTTCGCGACGCAGGCTGGAATGTCAGTGTCGCATACGGGATTGCGTGCTTCTCGAAGCGTGCGGCCAACGCCTCGCCGTGTACCGGTCGATTCCCGTGCGGTCCTGACCGAAACGCCAGCGATACGCACTGCGTCGCCTAGTGTACTCGTCCCGACGCCGAGTTGACTGCTCCGACCGCCATCTTGCCGCACCCGACTTTCATCTATCCACGAGAAATCGGCGTCGCTCGGCAGCGCGACCCCATCCCACCGCCCCATTCGTCGGTGAAGATGACCTTGGCGCCATCGTTGCTGAACGTCGCCGAATGCCAGAAGGCAAGTTCGAATCCGCCGCAAAGTCGATCCGTTCGGGATTCATTGGATCGGACGTATCCAGCAGAAGACCGAGTCCCATGCACGCGCCGGCGGCGATTCCGCGCGACGGATACATGGTGATGTCCGATGAAATGCTCGAGGTCACCGAGCACGCGCATGAGCTCATGCGGAGGAGGCGGGACAAACCTGGCAGTGCCTGGACGCGTCCCGCCAATCCAGTTCTGGCTGCGCCGAAACTCACCGGGATCGCGATTCCCGCCTCGCCCGCCAGTCATCAGCACACGATGGACATCGCGAATCAATCGGAGACTCAGCGGCATGCCGGCGTGGACCTGATCCAGCGCAAAACGCAAGGCACTGACGTAGCGGGACACCTCACGCACGTCTTCAATGGGCACACCGGGCGCTTCGGCGTTTTCGTACTCCAGCAGCTCGGTCAGCGTTGACTGCGTTCCCTCGATCTGGCTCGAGAGTACCGCCTCCTTCCGGACATACATGTACAGCAGCCGGTCCGGGTCGAGACGTCGCGAAAGCCCGTCAAGGCGCCCCAGGGAACTGCTCACGCGCTCCAGAAGTCCGGTAAGACGACCTGACAGATCCATCTCTTTCAAGACGATGTCCGATATAATACCTGGCGATCTATACTTTCAAAGTTGGCGATTGAATTAAGAATCGACGCGCCCCCAAGCGAACGGAAAGCAGGTCCTGACCAGCTCGCTGTAACGCCCACCGACTGCTTGATTTGGCGCGACGGCCCGTTTTTCGCACCAGCTCGCTCCGTTCACCCTGCATCTACCTCGATCACGACTCATGCTCGCCTGGATCCACCGCTTCAGTCTGGCGGCATGCCTGCTTGCGATCTGTTCGCACGGCCTCGACGCGCAAATCACGTCGCCGAAACGTGATCCGCACGACTCCATCAGCGTCACCACGCTCACCTTTCCGGGCGCCGTCAACGTTTCCGCCGATGCCCTCAAGCCGCTGATCTACACACGCGGCTCGCCATGCCGGCTTCCATTCCTCATTCCCGTGTGCAAGCTGACCCGCTCGCAGGTCGTCATCGACCGGCGCCGCACCAGCGAACAGGCCCTCGGCGAAGACATCACCAAGCTGCGCGTCTACTACTGGAAGCGCGGCTTTCGTGAAGCGCAGATCGACACCGTCCTCACGCAGGGCCCCCGCGGCTTTGCCGTGGCGTTCCATATCGTGGAAGGCGAGCCGACACGCATCAGCACGCTCATGGTGGTCCAACGCGCGGAGGTGTTGACGGTGTCCGAGGTCGCGGAGCTGGCGGCCATTCGCCAAGGGGATCCGCTCGATCTCGTCGCGCTCGACTCCACCGTCGCGCACCTCCGTGCCGCCGTATGGAACAAGGGCTACGGCGACGTCCGCATCGATACCACCGTACCGCGCCCCGACGCGTCGCACCTCGTTCCGGTGCGCATCGACATCGATCCGCGCTGGATGACGCGCGTCGGGGAAGTGCACTTCCAGGGCAATACATACCTCGACGAACAGACGTTGCGGCGCGGCATCACGCTGCAGCCCGGCACGCTCTACACACGCGACGCCATCCTCGAGAGCCAGAAGCTGCTGTACCGTTCCCCCGCCCTCTCGCGGGCACTGGTCGTCACACCGACCCTCGGCGACAGCATCAAGAACGTGATGATCGCAGTCACCGAAACCACGCCCCACCAGGTGTCGGCAACCGTCGGCTTCAACACCGTCGACTTCGGGCAGGCGGCCGTCGAGATCCGGCACAACGATCTCGGTGCGGGCCGGTGGCTTTCCATCCGGGCCGCAGCGGCCAACCTGTTCGGTGAGCAGTTGAACGGCCACGGCATCTTCCACACGGCACTTCCCGCGGACGTTACCGGAGATCCGCAGGGCTTTCTCTCGCCCACGTACCAGGCGTCGGCAACGCTCACGCAACCGTGGATCGCCGGCGCACGAACGTCAGCGTCGCTTACGGCCTTTGCAGGCCGGCGCTCGGTGCCCAACGTCGTCATCGACGAAGACTATGGCGCCACCGTCGGCATTGTTCGCGATCTCGCTCCGCGCACACCTATAGGCATCAACTATCGCATGGAAGCAACACGCGTTCAGGGCAGCGCGGTATACTTCTGCGCCGGTTACGGCATCTGCGATGGGGCAACGCGCGATGCCTTGTCTCGTACCCAGCGTCTCGCGCCGGTTGGCGTGAGTGCGTGGATCGATCGGGCCGATGATCTCGAAGTGCCTACCACCGGCTACACAGCCGTTGTCGACGCCGAACATGCGTCGAGCCTCACCGGTTCCACCTTCGCGCACAACCGCATTTCTGCGGACGCTTCGTACTATCGCGTGCTCGGCACGCGAAAGATCGTCGCGGGCGAAGAGCTGTTGCCCAAGGTGCTCGCCTTGCATGGACGCACCGGGTATGTGCGGCCTCTCTCGAGCGATCGTGCCTCACTGGGCATCATTGGTGACGGCGAAGGCATCCTGCATCCGCGTGCACGCTTCTATGCAGGCGGCATGCAGTCGGTGCGCGGTTTCGCCGAGAATGAGCTGGGGCCAGAAGTGTTGCAGGTGCGTCGCGCGTCGCTGCTTGCTGTGGGTTGCACGGATGCCTCCATCGCAAGCGCACAGTGCGACGCGGCTGCGGTTCCTGCCGACCAGCTTTTCGCGCGCCCCGTTGGCGGCAGCAGCGTGATCGAAGGAAGCATCGAGGCGCGCATACCATTGCAACGCCTCCTTGGTGCAGTGCTCTTTCTCGATGGGGCCTACGTGGGGACCGGCGGACTGGCCTCACCGGCGCATGGCCGTGGTGCCGTCACACCCGGATTCGGCTTTCGTTATCGCTCGCCGCTCGGAGTGCTTCGGCTCGACGTGGGCTTGCGGCCCGTTGGCACAGAGGTGCTACCAGTGGTTGTCGCGGTTGATGATGCGGCCGGCGAGCGCATCATCCGGCTCGCGAAGGAACGGAGCTACTCGCCCATCGAGGCGTCGCCGAGCAGGCTGACGTCGCTTGCCCGGCGGCTGGTGGTTCATTTCGCGATGGGCCAGGCATTCTGATGAACATCTGTCATCCTGAGCGGAGTGCACGCCCGAGAACAAACGGGTCCTTCGCTGCGCTCGGCACGACAAGACCAAGGTGCCACTAGTGCGCAAACGCAACGTGTGGCTCGCGCTGCTCGCCATTCCGGTACTGCTCGTCCTCGTCGTGCTCATACTCGTGGCAACGCCGTGGGGCAACGAGCGCGTGCGACGTGTGCTGGTGTCGCAGGCCAACAAACGGATCTTCGGCGAGCTCGCCGTTGGCGGCCTTCGCGGTAATTTGCTCACCGGCGCAGCGCTCACCGACGTCCTCCTTACCGACAGCACGAAGCAGACGCTGTTCTCGGCAAAGAAAGTCAGTGTCCGCTATGGCTTGCTGCCCGCGCTTCGCGGCCACGTGGTCATTCATTCCCTCGTGCTCGACACCGCATTCGTTCTGCTCGACAAGAAGCCGGGTGCGCGCTGGAATTTTCAATCGTTGTCGCGGCCGAGCGGCGCGGCAGGTGCAAAGGACACCACGCAAAAAAGTACGCCGCCCGTACTCGACGACATCACCATTCATGCGGGACGCTTTCTGTATCGCCGGCCGTGGGCGCCGGACTCCACGCTGCCGAGCGCCAAACGTGATGCGGCCATTGCTGCCGCGCTGAGCGACTCCGCTCGCCGGCGAACGGAGCGCGTGACCAACGGATTCCAGCGTGTGCTCGACTACCATGACATGACCGCGCACCTGGAGAGCGTAAGAATTCCTGCGGGCGGCCGCCCCATTGCCGTGGAGATTGCTGCGTTAGCCATGCTCGCGGAGCCATACAGGCCGCCGGCCATCGATGTTCGCTCGCTCGCCGGCACGTTGTACGCGAGCAAGGACTCACTCTGGTGGCATGGCGCACACATGACACTTCCGGGGTCGACGGTCAGTGGCGATGGAAAGATTGGCTTTCACCGATCGGGATTCACGCTCGACCTCGCCGGCGCTCCGCTCGCGCTCGCAGACCTGCGCTGGCTCAATACGCGCATCCCGGACAATGGTGGCGGGAATGTCCGCTATCGCATGAGCTTCCACGGTGATACGTCCGACTTCGCCATCAGCAATGCAGATCTGAAGTTCCAGGGCGCATCGCTCGCCGGAGATGCAGCGGTGGCAATGGTGAAGCCGGCCACCGGCAAATCGGTGAGCCTGGTACGCAGCGCAGATCTCACTGTCGCGCACCTCGACACGAGGGTCGTTCACGAGCTGGTACCGTCGGTCAAGCTCGGCCGCTCCGGTATTCTCGACGGACATTTTGTCGTCAGTGGCAGCACCAGCAATGCAAGGCTCAACGCGGACGTTGCCTTCGACGACGAACGCGCCGGCGTGAGCAAGCTCACCGCTCGCGGCGGAATTGGATTCGACAACGGTTTTGAGGCGCGCGACCTTTCCGTGCGTGCATTTCCGATGCAGGTTCGCACGCTGACAGGGGCGTCGTCAAAGACGCCGATCACCGGTATCGTGACAGGTGATGCCGTGATCTCGGGCTCCGTGAGCAGGGGATGGACGGCGCGCGGCGACCTCACCCACACGGATGGCCCGAATCGCTCCCGCATCTCCGGCAATGGGTCGTACCAGACAACCGGCAACACGATCATTGCGGATGCGACACTCGAGCCGCTATCACTGTTGACTGTTGGAAAGTTCGCGCCCTCTGCGGAGCTGCAAGGCTCTGTCACGGGCCAGGTACATGTGACAGGCACCATGCGCGACTTGCATTTCACGAGTGCGCTCGCGTCCCGCCGCGGAGGCACGGTCGACGCAAAGGGAACCGTGCACATCGACGGCTCGCGCTCGCGTTACGACGTCGCCCTCGTCACCGATGCACTCAATACGCGCACCTTCTCGAAGCGTGCGCCGGTCACGTCGCTTACCGGTACGATCTCCGCACGCGGCACCGGCACTGCGCCCGCCACGGCGAATGCCACCATCGCTGCCGATCTCTCGCGCTCGCGCTACGACACCTTCACCGTCGAATCCGTCCACGCACGTACACATGTCGCTGGCGGCCTGCTCACGGTCGACTCCCTTGCCGTCTCGGCACAAGAGGCGCGCGCGACAGCACATGGAACGTTCGGCCTGGTTGAAAGCCAACACGGCACTCTCCAGTTTTCGCTCCTCGTGGATTCACTCGGCGCACTGCGATCACGCATCGGCACCACCGACTCCACACTCGTGGCCGTTGCGGAGGGCCGGCAAAACGCGCGACTCGTGGCTGCGAGAAAAGATTCGGTGCAACGCGCCGAGTCCATGCGTATCGAGCAGTTGGCATTGGGCATTCCGCTCGGCGTGCCACTGTTCATCGATACACTTCCACCCGTCCGGCGCGATTCACTTGCTGGATCACTCGCGGCGAGCGGAATACTCAGCGGCAACGTGAAGGAGCTGGGTATCGACGCAACCATTCGCGGATCGGGATTGGTGATCCGCGGCACTACCGTGCGGCAGTTGAGTGCAACGGTGTCGTCACCGAATGTCCGTGATCACGAAAAGCCTCTCCGTTTCGATGTGGAAGCGGACACCGTGCAGCTCGATGGCATGAGCTTCGTGCAGCTCAATGCCGACGGCGTGTGGCAGCAGAACGTTCTCACGACCACAGCACGTGTCCGCCAGGATTCGCTGGTTTCGTACGCCGCACTTGGCAGGTACGCGAACCCCGCCACGGGCGTGCATGACGTCCGGATCGATTCTCTCCGCGCACAGTTCGATACGCTCGTCTGGCGGCTGCAACACCCCGCACGCGTGCGCGTCGCCGGCGACGACATCGCCATCGATTCCGTTGATCTTCGGAGCTCCGCTGGTGAGCGCCTCTTTGCGAATGGTATCGTTCCAGGGAATGGAGACGCACGGCTCGACGTCGCCGTGGAAAGTGTGCGGGTGTCCACTATCCTGGGTGCACTGCAGCGGGACGCGGGCACGGGCGACGGAAGCATCTCGCTCACGGGACACGTTGCAGGCACACGCGTATCTCCATCGCTCATCGGCAACGCGACGCTGCGTAAGGCCCGATACAAGGACACCCGAGCGCCTGATGCAGACGTCGCGTTCCATTACTTCAATCATCTGCTGTCGCTCGATGCAGAGGCGCGCGACAGCACCGGACATCGGGTCGCATCGGCCACGGCGGCGCTTCCGCTCGATCTCGCTCTCTCGGGCGCGGCCAGCGATCGCCTGCTTCAGGGGCCGCTTGTGGCGGACGTCATCGTTGACAGCCTTGCACTCACGTCGCTGCCCATCCGCCTCTACGGTTACAACGATATCCGCGGTGCACTTGGCGCTGATGCCCACGTGCGTGGTACGTGGAAGGCACCCCAATATTTCGGCCTCGCCTCACTCAGAGGGGCTGGCGTAACGATCGCGTCCACCGGAATGAAGATCGAGCGCGGCACTGTCGATGTTCGACTTCGCGGTGACTCGCTCATTCTGGATTCACTCGTCGCCTTTGCGCATGGTGAGCTTCGCGTTGCCGGCACTGTCGACATGCACGATACGTCGCATCCGTTCGTGCGCATGAGTGGCGTGGGCCGAGATCTGCGGGTGTTCGATTCCATTCGCGGTCTCGTGGACGCCGACGCCGACTTTACCGCACTCGGCCCACTGGACGCGCTGCGTGTGAACGGTCATGGGGAGATGAAGGGCGGCTTCCTGGCACTCAAGCAATTCCCCAAGGATCTGCTGCGCGTAAAGGCGCCGGGCACGCTTTCGTTCTTCACCGTGTTCGATACGTCGGCGAGTGACGCCGAGAAGCTGAGGGCCGCCTCGGTTCGTGCGCAGCCAAAGCGCGTCGCCGTCATTGCGGATCTGTCACTTGTTGTCGATCGCGGCAGCTACTATCGCAGCCGGCCCGATGGCAATACCGAGTTCTATACCGGCGTGAACGAGGAAGTGCGCGCGCATCTCGACCAGCGCTCCGGCGACGAATGGGCCATCGGTTTCGTGCACATCGGCGACGGAAGCTTGTTCTTTCGCACGCGCGCCTTCATTCCCGCGCGCGGCACCATGACATTGACACCCGTGACCGGCGCGCCCGGCCTCCTCCAGCAGGTGGGCGAGCGCGTGGTGTGGGAGCCTGGCCGCGGACTCATGCCGCTGCAGTTCCTCACCGGCGGAACGTCACGGGCACCCTCGGTGGGCCTCGAGAGCGGCTCGCTCTTTCCCATTCGTGGACGGGAGCTGAACGGCTATCTCACGATGGGACGTCAGACGACGTCGCTGTTGCAGCAATCCGGATCGTCGCTGTCCGGCAGCACGTGGAGCGGTCAGCTTTCCGGCGAAACCGGCGCGCTCGCGCATCGGCAGCAGGGTGCGACGGCGTTGGGTGTCGTGCTGCACGACATCGGCAGCGGTGCGACGAAGGAATATGGCTTCGATGCGTTTGGCGTGGCGCCGGCCGATGTGCCCACGGAGCTCGTGTTCGGCAAGACGGGCGGCGTGCGTGGCGCGCTCGTGGAGGGTGGCCGCTACATCACCACGGATCTCTACCTCGCCGGCCAGCTGCGCTTCACTTCCGGCATTCCCGGCATCCGCATGGCGAAGAATTTCGGAACATCCTACCTGCTCGACGTCGGCCTCGAGCCGCGGCTGCTGTTCGATGGCGTGCAGGAGCTTGGCATCACGCACCCCACTCGGCGCAGTGGAGCGTTTGGGGTGTTGCTGACGAGGATGTGGGGATTCTGAAGTCGGTCAGGCGGTCGGTCAGGCGGTCGGTCGGTCAGTCGGTCAGTCGGTCGGTGAATCGGATGGTCGGATAGTCTGATGGCTGACAACGCAAACGGCCGCGATGCCAGACGAGGCATGGCGACCGCTTTTGACTGACCGACCGACCGACTGACCGACCGACCGACTGACCGACTGACTGACTGACCGACCGACCGCCTGACCGCCTGACTACTTACAAGCCGGCTCGCCATCGCCCGCCGTGCTCACGACCGGGTTGGCCGTGTTGACGCCGATGCCGCAGGAGAACGACGCGATCTGCGTGTGCGTGATCGTGGCGGACCAGTAGCCCGAGCCCGGGACGATCGTCGGCGTATCCACGCCCGTGGACGGCTTGAACTTGAGCTTCGTGGTGTCGAACGTGACGTACTTCGTCGAATCGGCGAAGAACGACTCTTCGGCCGTGACGAGGTTGCGGAGGTCCGACTTCATCGCGGCGATGTACGCCTTCGACTTGGTGTTCGCGAACTTCGG
>JAQBPY010000141.1 GCA_028287285.1 Gemmatimonadota bacterium | reverse complement strand
TGGCACGCAACGCCGCGGGGCTGAGTGTCACGGCGACGCGACACGTCACGCGCGATACGCAGGCGCCGGCACTCGGCTGGACGACGCCAACGGATTCGACGATCACCGCCGCGTCGACGGTGTCGGTCTCCGGAACGATCACTGACGCCACCGCCACGACGCTCACCGTCAACGGTGCAGCTGTGCCGGTGAACGCGACGACCAAGGCCTACGCGACCACGCTGCCTCTGACGACGGATGGCGCGGCGACGATCACGCTCGTGGCAACGGATGCGGCGGGCAACACCACCACGCAGACACGCACCGTCACGCGCGATGCGACGCCGCCGGTGCTCACGATCCTCGCACCGGATTCCGGCGCGGTGACGCAAGCCGCGACGCTCGTCGTGAGCGGCTCCGTGAACGACCTCACCAAGGCCACGGTCACCGTGAATGGCGCGCCGCTGACGGTGGCCGCCGATGGCGGCTTCAGTGGCAGCGTCACGCTCGCGGCCGGCGCGAACACGCTCACGTTCGTGGCGGTGGATGCGGCGGGTAACCGCACGACGGTCACCCGCAGTCTGGTGCGCGACAACGATCCGCCAGCAGTGACCGTGACGAGCCCCAGCGATCAGGTGCTAGTACGGACGCCGACGGTGACGGTGCGCGGCACGATCACGGACGCGTCAGCGGTGACGGCGACCTTGAACGGCGTGCCCCTGGTCCTCGCGGCGGATGGCAGCTACTCGTCGACCATCGCGTTGAGTGAAGGGGTGAACACGATCACCCTCATGTCAACCGATGCCGCGGGAAATTCGACCACGACGCTGCGGACGGTGACTCTTGATACGTCGCCGCCCGTGCTAACGGTGAGCACGCCGTCGGATGGGATCACGGTGCAGGACGACAATGTCAACGTTGCCGGAACTGCGACGGACCAGTCGGCGGTTCGGGTAACGGTGAATGGGACTTCGGCCCCGTTGACGAACACCGGAACATTTACGGCGTCGGTTCCCCTTATCATGGGCTCCAATGGCATTACTGTCATCGCCACGGACTCCGCGGGGAACAGTGCTACGATCGCTCGCACGGTCAGGCGTCAGGCGACCGGACCCGCAGTGCCGCCGGATCCCGCCACGGTTGCCACGCCGATCGACCGCACAATCGCGACGACCATCGCTGCGAGCACTGCGTTCCTTTACACCGGCACAAACCCCATTCAGACGGGGGTCAGCGCCGGCTCGATCACGCCCTTCCAGGCGTCCGTGGTGCGCGGCAGGATGATCACACGTGATGGGCAGCCGCTGCAGGGCGTGAAGGTGAGCGTCCACCAGCACCCGGAACTGGGCCAGACCCTGTCGCGGCTCGATGGTGCGTACGACTTGGTCGTGAATGGTGGCGAGCAGCTCACGCTGGACTATACGCTGACGGGTAGTCTTCCAGCGCAGCGGTCGGTCGTGGCGCAACGGCAGCACTGGATCAATCAGGACGACGTTGCGCTGGTGGCGCTGGATTCGGTTGTCTCGACGATCGACCTTTCGGCCGACGAGCCCGTCGCTCGGGGAAGTGTTGTGACAGATGCGTCAGGTTCGCGCCGCGCGACCGCGATGTTCGAACAGGGGACGGTGGCAACGATGCGTCTCCCCGACGGCACGACGAGGCCACTCTCCACACTGGCCATCCGATCGACCGAATATACCGTGGGCGCCAATGGTCCACGCGCCATGCCTGGCGACCTTCCTCCATCGAGCGCATACACGTACGCCATGGAGATGAGTGTCGATGAAGCCATCGCCGCGGGCGCAACCACGGTGCTCTTCAGCAAACCCGTGAGCATCTACGTCGAGAATTTCCTCGGCTTTCCTGTTGGAGGCATCGTTCCCGTTGCGTCGTATGATCTTGCGCGCGCAATGTGGAGCCCGGAGAGCAATGGCCGCGTGATAAAGGTGTTGTCCACGGCGGGTGGTATCGCCACGCTGGACGTCGATGGAAGTGGGTCAGCCGCGGACGCCGGCAAACTCGCGACGCTCGCAGTGACCGACGCGGAGCTTCGGCGCGTCGCTACGCTGTATGCCGACGGTCAATCGCTCTGGCGATATCGGCTGAGCCATTTCACGACGACGGATGCCAACTGGCCCCACCCGTTGAGCCGGTCCGATATGAAGCCCAAGCAGAAGCCTCCTAAGAGTGGCGACGGCAGTTCGAACGGTGGCGGCGGCGACGACGGCGGCAATGGTGGCGGTGGTGGGGGAGGAGCAAAGGCACCGGACAAACAGCCGTGCCAGACCGGCTCTATCATCGGTTGCGAGCGCCGCACTCTTGGCGAGGAGATCGGGATTACAGGAACACCGATCACGTTGTCGTATACCAGTGAACGCTCTGCGGGCTACCGACCCGACTACGGGTTCGATGTACCGCTCACAGACGGTGTGCCCGATTCCGTGCTGTCGTTGATGAGTACGATATTGGTGCGGGTGAGCGTGGCCGGTCGCATGACACTCGACAGCATTGCTGTGCAGCCTGGTTTACATCGACGCGTGACTTGGGACGGCCGTGATGCGTACGGCCGGTTGGTCCAGGGGCAGTCGCGTATGGTGATTCAGGTCGGATATGTCTATCCGGCCAGCACGTATGGTGCGCCGGTCGCCAGTGTTGCTTCGTTTGGTCAGGCGTCGGGCACCTCGCTCGCCCAGCGTGTTCGCGATCCGGATGTCCTTTGGCAGACGGTACTCGATCGCCCTATTGGCAATTGGAACAATGCGGCCGCGGGACTGGGCGGGTGGTCGATCAATGCGCACCACAGCTACGACCCCTCGTCCGGTGTCCTGTATCTGGGCAATGGTGAACGGCGAAGTGCGGGCAACCTCAATCCCGCCGTTGTCGCTGCAGGTACGTCCTTGCGTCCCAACGGCATTATTGGGAACCCCGACGGCAGCACACTCATTGCCGACGGCACCACCAACCAAATCCTTCGCATTGCTCGGGACGGCACGCGGACCGTATTCGCCGGTAACGGGTCGCCCGGTTACTCGGGCGATGGCGGACCCGCGACGGCCGCCGGCATGCAGCCTGTGCGGATTGCGCGCGGTCCTGACGGCAGCATCTATGTGGCGGACGTGGGCGCTATTCGCTTCCGCCGTATCGATCCGCAGGGGATTATCACCACGGTGGCCGGCACTGGCGTCTGCGGCACCGCAGGCGATGGCGGTCCGGCCACCCAAGCGACCTTTTGCACATTTGGCGCACTCGAGGTAGGACGCGACGGCAGCATTTACGTACTCGAGGACATGAGTGTCAGCGGAAAGACAGGTTCTCGCGTGCGTCGTATCGCACCTGATGGCATCGTGTCCCATTTCGCGGGTGTGCTCGATGGTGCATGCGGCTACGGAAAGCCCGTGGCCTGCGAGGAGAATGTGCCGGCCAATTCCACGCCGATGGGCCTTCCGTGGAAGCTCTCCGTTCTTGCCGACGGAAGCGTCATCATCGCCGACATACAGAACGCAGTGATCTGGAAGGTCGATCCTGCTGGAGTGCGTACACGGTTGGCTGGCAGTATCCAGAATGCCGGCGATACCGGAGATGGTGGAGCGGCGCGCGATGCGACGCTGCGTGGCGCCGCACAGATGGCCGCCGGGCCGGATGGTAGCGTCTACGTGGCCACCAATGCCAATGTTGTGCGGCGAATCCGACCCGATGGCATCATCGTCCGCTTTGCCGGCACGGGCAGTTCCTGCTCGACCATTCGGCCTCCGTTCTGCCCCAACCCGATTACAGGCAATGCCCTCCAAACCCCGTTTCCGAATATTACGGCGCTCGCCGCGTCGCCGGACAACGTGGTCGCCATAGGCGATGCATCGTATCGCACAGTTATTCGGGTGACGAAGCCGCTGCCCGGCTTCGACGGGAACGACATCGCAGTCGCGTCCGAAGATGGGAATGCGCTCTATCGCTTCGACGGCAGCGGACGCCACTTGGCCACTGTCGACCCGATCACCGGCGTCACTCGTGTGCGGCTGGCCTACAACGCGTTGGGATACTTGACGTCACTGACGGATGCGACGGGCGATGTCACGTCGATCGGCCGGGGCGCCGACGGGACGGTGCGAGAAATAGTGAGCCCATACGGGCAGCGTACGGGTCTCACCCTCGATGCCAACGGCTACCTTGAAGCCGCGCGCGCCCCGGGGGGCGAGATTGTGCAGTTTGCCTACGATTCCACGGGTTTGATGACAAGTCGCACCGACGCGGGTGGTGCGGTGCATCAGTTCGCGTTCGACGCCGCGGGACTGCTCACGTCAGATCGGAACGCCGATGGCTTGGTGCAGACCCTCAGTGCGACCACTACCCCGACGGGCAACAAGGTGACTGTGTCCAGGGGCTCAACAGAGACGCGGACATACATCAGCGGAGCTCTGGCGGCTGGCGGCTATCGTCAAATCACAACGGACGCGGCTGGTCTGCTGACAACGACGACCCTAGGTGCCTCCGACACAACCACCGTCGCCAACCCCGACGGAACAACCGTGACTGCCGTGACCGGAGCGGACCCGAGGTTCGGCATGCAGGCGCCAACGCGGACAATTACCATCCGCCTGCCAAGCGGGCTCACGCAGGTCGTGCGGAGCGCACGCGCGGCATCGCTCTCTACACCGGGTGACCCTCTCAGTCTAAGCGCTCAGACGGATACCATGCTGCTGAACGGCGTTGCGTCCTTTACGACGTTCAACGCGATGGATCGCACTGTTATGTCGCGTTCGGCCAGCGGACGCGCATCGACGGCGACGCTTGACTCGCTCGGTCGAGTGATTCGCTCGAAAACTGGCGAATTGGCCACTGAACAAACGATATATGACACGCGCGGCCGCGTGCAACAAACTATCGACGCCGGTCGGGTGACCTCCTATGCATACGACGAGTTTGGCCGTCTCTCCGCGCTAACTGATCCTCTAGGGCAGGTGACACGGTTTGCTGCAGATTCCATGGGTAGGCCAATAGCGCTTCAAGATGCGTCCGGGACACTCGCCATCGCCTACGACAGCGCCGGCAACCTGAGCTCTCTGACGCCGGCGGGCAAGCCGGCACATAGATTCCGCTATACTAGTGGTGGCATGTTGAGCGCGTCAATCGCTCCGTCCGTTGCTGGCATATCCAGCACTGCCACTAGTTATCGTTACGACGAGAATCTGCGTCTCCGGAGCTTGGTTCGCCCTGCGGGAGATTCAATGACAACCGAGTATGACGCGGCGGGTCGACCTACTAGCGTGACTCTTGCTGATGGCACAACGATCCTCAGCTATGGCGTGTCGACGGGATTGTTGACTTCGATGAGCAGCAACGCGGGTGGGTCGTATGCGCTGACGTATGACGGCAGTCTGCTCGTGAATTCAACGCTATCGGGCGGAACGGTCGGTGGTAGCATCACGTACGCTTACGATAAATTCTTCCGGCCTACCTCCATAGCGGTAAACGGCGATGCGATCACCCGCGAGTACGACGCCGACGGACTACTGCTCTCGGCCGGTGCCTTCGTAGTCGAGCGTAGCTCGAGTACCGGGCTGCCCTCCCATGCTACGGTCGGAGCACTGACGACCTCGTATTCATACGATTCGACGGGCAATGTGACGAGCGCCACTACTACCGCGAATGGGTCCTCCCTGTATGGCTACCAGCTTGAGCGCGACGTGCTAGACCGAGTCGTGCGGAAAGTAGAGGTCATCGAAGGGATCACGACCGACACACGGTTCGCCTACGACTCGGCGGGGCGGTTGGGCACCGTGACAAGAGATGGAGTCGCTGTAGCGGCTTATGAATACGATGCCAATGACAACCGGACGCGCCGCACGGCTGTCGAAGGAATCGAACTCGGCGTAGTGGATGCACAAGATCGCCTCACATCGTACGGTGATGCCGCATACAAGTTCAGCGATGGGGGCGAGCTCGAGCGGCGGATTGCGGGCGCGGATACGACGACATATCACTATGATGCGCTGGGTTCGCTGCGATGGGTGCAACAGCCGGATGGCACGCGCATCGACTATGTGATTGATGCCGGAGGGCGACGTATCGGAAAGAAGATAAACGGCGCGCTCGTCCAGGGATTTCTTTACGAGAGTGCACTTCGGATCGCATCGGAACTGTCGCCAAGCGGACAAGTGCGAAGCAGGTTTGTATATGGCACTCGCTCAAATGTTCCCGAGTATATGGAGACAGACGGCGCTCGGTACAGGATCCTTTCGGACTATCTGGGTTCAGTAACTCTGGTAGTGGACGCCGCAAGTGGCCGAATTGCGCAACGCATTTCTTATGACGAGTACGGAAACGTTGTAGAGAACACCGCCCCGGGGTTTCAGCCGTTTGGTTATGCAGGCGGTTTACTGGACGACATGACAAAGCTGACACGCTATGGCGCGCGCGACTATGACGCACGTACCGGCAGGTTTACCACCAAAGACCTCCTTGGTTTTTCAGGTGGGGAAACCAACTTGTATGCCTACGTTGGTGACACCCCGTCCACGCTAACGGATCCTTCAGGAATGTGCCCCGACTGCGGACAGGAGATGTTGGTGCCGCTGGACCAGAGCAATCTGTCGGTAAAATTCAAGGATGACGTCATCAACCTCTTTAGCCCTCAGTTGGCTTCCATGCTGCACGACAGAATCAAGTCGCTGAATTCCGAGGGAATCACGCCCTGGATATCCGACGGGTACCGAACTGCGGCGATGCAGAAGCCGCTTAAAAAAACGGCGAAATACGTAGCCGCAAAGCTTTCGTGGCATCAAACGGGGGACGCAGTCGATTTCAGCGAAAGTCTTAACTCAAAAAAGAGTTTTCAAGAAATAAGGACAACGATGGACCCCGGAATGCGATCAGGCCGGGACTTTGATGATCCCCTCCACTGGGACACTAATCCGTACGATAGCCGATCAAAACATCGCAAGTCAGCGAGAAGCATCGAGGAATGGTATCGCAAATGTGTGCTCCATCAATGAGACCGCTCTACTTCGCTGAAGCATCGCCCCTTGGAGCAAAACGGATCGGCGCGCTGGCGCTTCTCCTGTTCGGCCTGTTTAGCGGAACAGGAGGAACGAACAAAGTCCGCGCGCAGGTGCCGAGCACGCGTGCGCAAAGCAAGAGGATCGGCGCAACCAAATGGTGGTATGGCGAAACTGGCAGTGCGAACGGCGCAACCGCCTGGTGGATACGAGTCGAGCCACAGGGCATCGTGATCTATGACCCGCCAGGTAAGACCGTATTATGTAAGCAGAAATCGCGCGCAGGATCGGGGAACGTATGGGAAGCAAACATTGGCGCGGCGCGCGCGCGATATCGCATTGAAATGGACGAGAGGCCGGATTCAACTCTTGCTTTGCATGGATCAATCACACGACTAAGGGGCGACACGAAGGAGATTCCTCGTGCGTCGCAGGTCGTGTTTAGGCCGGTTCTGGCAGGGAATCCCAGAGACGTGCACATGGGGCGCTCTGCCAACTACTCCAATCTCTCCACTAACAGTGAGACAGGAGATTTGCTCGGCAAAGATTTGCTGCTCGCGAGGACTGACGAAGGAATTGTTGGCTCATTGGTGATGGGGGAAGGAGCGCCAAGTCGTCCATACGCTATCTCAAATGCCAGAGTCAGCGGTGACACCGTCGCATTCCAAATAATGACCGAGGCCGGGCCGATGCAATACATTGCGCAGGTTAAACGCGGGCAGGCCAGGCTTTGGAGGGGCGACGAGCGCGAATCGGAAATGCTTCAAATGTTGGACGCGGCGGACAAATTTCTCCAACGTGGCCCAACGCGCTCCTGCCGATCATAATGCAGACAGCGGCTATCGGGTCGAATCCAGTTCGGCGTCCAGACGCGCGGCTTCTCGCGGTGGCCTGGATGACAAATCCTGCTGACAACGTGGTACGAAGCATTAGAAAGTGACACGCGCGCCAACGAGCCTAAACACAACCGGGACACACCGATACACACCAATCGCACCGAGGACCGGAAGACTGTAAGTCTGCTACTCGACGGTGCGATTCGGACCGGCGCCTCTCGAGGAGCGCATCGCTGCGGCGGTGCGCTCCTTGTGCTTTTGACGACTATGGATACGAGTAAGGGCTCACCTCCGACGGTCGCCGAATGGCTAGGACGCCTAATGCCGCATTCCTCCGCCTCCGCGGGCGCGATTGCATCCGTTGCATTTGTGCGCGTGAGCGTCTGTCCATTTCGGGGGGCTGCCTCGCGCAAGGAGCGCGAAGCGGTTCTTAATGAATGGTGCGATGCATTTCCGAACGGGTACTTAGTAGCTCCAGATAGCCCGGACTGGATACCTGTAGTTGCGGCCGATATGGAGGACGCCTGGACTTCACCCGCGCCGGTGGACACCTGGTTTACGCTGCGACGCGGAGTGCTTCGTAGCGTGCCGGGCTGATCGAGCCTAGGCTCGTGTGCCGGCGCTGGCGATTGTACCACACCTCGATGAACTCAAACAGGGATGGTCGCGCCGCCGCATGCGTGGCGAAGCGTGCGGTGCTGAGTAACTCGTGCTCGAGCGTGGCAAAGAAGCTTTCCGCCACCGCGTTGTCCCAGCAGTCACCTTTGGCGCTCATGCTCTGCACGAATCCGTGATGCGCGACTTCCGCGCGGTAGGCCGCGCTCGCGTATTGGCGGCCCCGATCCGAGTGGACAATGAGGCCGGGGCGCGGCTGGCGGTGCTGGATCGCCATGCGCAGCGCGCGGAGCGGCAGCGTCGTCGCCAGCGTGTCGTCCATCGCCCAGCCAACGACGCGCCGGCTCGCGAGATCGAGCACCACGGCGAGGTACAGATGCCCGGCCCGGGTGGGCACGTACGTGATGTCACTCACCCAGACGGTGTCGAGCGCGCGGGTGTCGCGCACGGCAAAGTCGCGCGCCAGCAGATTGGGCGCGATGGGGTCGCGATGATCGGAGTCCGTGGTCACCACGTAGCGCCGAGGGGCACCGCGGTCAGCGGGGAGCAACTCGTCGAGGAGATCACAAAAACGGCGATACGGTAAGGCGACCTCAGCTAGGAGTTCTCGTGCCGCTTGGGCTGCCGTGCGGAGTTCTGCCGCATCCCGCTCTGCTTCGAGGAAATACCCGTAGTCGCGGTCGTCTACTACGACAGCGCCGGACGTCTGCTGTCCGTCACGGATGAACTTGGAAATTTGACGACGATTGAGCGGGGAAACGACGGGGTGGCACGGGCGATCGTGGCGCCGTTTGGACAACGCACCACGCTCGCCGTCGACGGAAACGGTTACTTGAGCGCCGTCCGCGCGCCCGGTGGTGAGACTGCACAATTCACGTACGATACGGGTGGATTCGGGCTT
>JAQBPY010000094.1 GCA_028287285.1 Gemmatimonadota bacterium | reverse complement strand
CCCGCCTACTCCACCCACGGACGACACATACCCCGCGACTCCGCCGTTGATGGTGTCCACCTGTTCCGTGAACGTGCCTCCCTTGGCAGCAATCGGCGCCGTGAGCACCGCGCGGCCGGAATCGATTGCGGCCTGGATCTGTGCTGGCGTGAACGGACCCTTTGGCTGGGGCGCCGCAACGCGCCCACCCCGGCCGGCGCGTGCACCGGCGGCGCCAGTATCCACGGCCTGAACCGCAGCTGCGACCTTTGCCGTATCGCGATGCTTCTCTGGCTCGAACGACACGAGCACTTCATTGCGCTTGCGTGCCGCGGCCTGCTCACGCGTGCCCTCTTCCGTGAGGTTGACGAGACTCGTGTGGACATTCGCGTCCGCGCCATGCTTGAGGAGGACACGGATTGCATCCGCCCGATCGTTGCTCGCTGCGAAGATGAGCGGTGTCTGCCCCCACACCGGCTCGCGTGCGTTCACGTTCGCGCCGCGGTCCACCAGCGCGGTAATGATGTCCGGATTGCCCGATGCCGCGGCCAGATGCAAGGGCGACGCACCCGCTTCACTCGATGCGTTCACGTCGCTGCCGGCGGCCAGAAGCGCTTTCGCGACTGGCGCATTTCCATTCCGGCTGGCGATGAGCAGCGGCGTGTAGCGGCCAATGCGTGTCGTGGCGCGGACGTCGGCCTTTGACTTGAGCAGCAGCGCCGCCATGGCCGAATCGCCGCGGTCGGCGGCCCAGTGCAGCGCCGTCATGCCGTCGCCCTGCGCGACGTTGACCCGCTCGCCCGCCGAGAGGAGCCTTCGCACCGCGGCGAGATCGCCCTTCATCGCAGCGTCTGCCACGAGCGCGGTTGGCGGTGTCGCAGCCGTGGAGATGGCGGCGGCCAGCAGTGTGGCAACAGCGACCGTCGTCAGGGCCAGTGCGCGTTTTGCGGTGCTCCGAATCATTATCTTCGCTCCTTTCAGTTGCCATCCCGTACGAGCAACGCGGCTCTTGTCATCCCCACGATCCCGCACCAGCAACGCACCTCTTGTCATCCCGCACGAGCATTCTTCTTGTCATCCCGCACCTGCAACGCAGCTCTTGTCATCCCGTACGAGCAACGCGAGTGTCGGGAGATACCATACAAATCCTATTACCAGACAGCCCACGCGATGCGGACGGAATGTCCCGACACGCGCGCGGCGCGTGCGGGATGACACCGAACCATTCACACCCTATCCCAACGCCAAAGCGCCCGTGCTGTCGCCGAAGCTCTTCATATCGTCCATGCCCAGCGAATGCATCAGCGACAGCATCGCGTTCGCCATCGGTGTACCATCTGGCGTCTTGATGTGGATGTTGCCCGGAATGCGCCCGTTACCGTGCCCGAGTATCAACAGCGGACAACGGCGATGGTTGTGCACATTGGGATCACCCATTGGCGAGCCGTACATGATCACCGTCTTCTCCAGGAGATTCTGCTCGCCTTCCATGGAGCTCTGCAGACGCTCGAGGAAGTACGGCAGCATGCTCACGTGATACTTGTTGATCAGGTTGAAATCCATGATCGCCGCCTCGCGCCCGCCGTGGTGCGACGCGGGATGGAAGCCCTTGTCGGTGCCGCTCTCCGGATACGCACGGCTCGACGCGTCGCGGCCCGTCTTGAACGAGAACACACGCGTCATGTCCGACTGGAACGCCAGCACCTGAAAGTCAAACATCAGCTTCATGTGCTCGGCGAATGAATCCGGTACTCCACTTGGCGCTTCGGGCAACTCGCGGCCTTCGCCGCTGCGGTTGCGCGCTTCAACGGCCTGGATGCGCTGCTCGAGCTCGCGCACATCCGAGAGATACTTGTCGATGCGGTGCCTGTCCTGCGGGCCGAGGTCTTTTTTCACCGACGCGACTTCGCCCGTGATCCAGTCCAGGATGCTCTGGTTCGTCTTGCGGCGTGCACCACGATCGGCGTTGTTGTTGCCTGCACCAAAGAGAATGTCAAATGCAACCCGTGGGTTGCGTATCATCGGCAGCGGCTCCGTGGGACCTGCCCAGCTGATGGTGTCGGTGTACGCACAGGCGTAGTTGTAGTCGCAGCCGCCCGCCTGATCCAGATTTTCGATGCAGAGCTGCATTGACGGAATGGCGGTCCCACCGCCGATGCGCCGCGCAACGAGCTGGTCCATCGACGTACCGACAAAGAGATCGGAGCCCTGTGTCTGCCGCGGATGCGACTGCGTGAGGAACACAGCGCTCGACCGGAAATGGTCGCCGCCAATTTCCGGCGCCGAGAACGGCTCGGCCATGCGGACGTCCGTGTTGCTCACGATGGTGAGATGCTTGCGCCATGCGTCCAGCGGCGTGAGCGCGCTGGCCGCATTGAACTCGTACGCCTTGCCGACTTCGGCCGGCGCCCAGAGGTTCTTCGTTGCGCCCCACGCGTTCGATCCCGCCGCGCCATGCACGGATTCGATCGCCACGAAGCGTGTTTTTTCGCTGGCCGCTGCAGCCGCGCGGCCTGCGGCACCGAGCTTGCCAAGCGCCGGCATCATCGCGTCGAGGTACGGCAGGGCCACCATTGCTCCGGCGCTGCGGAGAAACGTGCGGCGCGCCATGGCATCGCGTGTCAGGAAATTCGTCATGAGTGCATTCCAGTCTGGTGTGATGGCGCTGTCAACTCATTCCAACTACCGAATCGCGGAGCGTGCTGACTTCAAACTCCTACTTCGACGTCGACCGGTCATCCATGGTGGCAACGACGTCATCGGCACGCTTGCTCCGAAATGCCGGGCTGTTGATGATGCCAGTGATGAACGCCGACATCCTGTCTCCTTTTGCGTCTGCTTCACGAGCAATGGCGCGTACCGTGGGCTGGTCATAGTCCTCGATACGACGGCCAAGCGCATACGCCATCAGGTTCTCCGTGAACGTGCGCATCAACGGAATGGGCCGCGACAGCAGCGCCTTGCTCAACTCGTTGGGATTCGTGAGCGGCGTGCCATCATACATCCGCCCACGCGTGTCGAGCTCCGTGCCATTTTCACGATAGCGCCAGCGGCCGGTCACGTCGAAGTTGTCGAGCGCAAGGCCGATGGGATCCATGTACTGGTGACACGCATTGCATGTGGGGTTCTTGCGGTGCTGCTCCATGCGCTGGCGCGTGGTGAGCGGCTTGCCGTCCTTTGCGTCCGAGGTCTCATCGAGACCAGGGACATCGGGCGGCGGCGGCGGCGGCGCCATTCCGATGAGCACCTGCATGACCCACTTGCCGCGCAGTACCGGCGACGTACGGTTGGCGAGTGACGTCTGTACCAGCACGCTGCCCTGGCCGAGCAGGCCGCGGCGCGTGCTGTCGGGATAATTCACGCGACGAAATGCCGAGCCGGACACATTCGGGATGCCGTAGTGACGGGCGAGACGCTCGTTCACGAACGTGTAGTTCGCGGTAAAGAGATCCAGCACGCTCCGGTCATTGGCAACGATGTCCCCAAAGAAGAGCTCTGTCTCCTTCTGCATCGCGTCGCCGAGTTGCTGGTCATAGTTGGGGAACCAGAACGCATCGGGGCGCACCTTTTCGATGTCCTGCAGGCGGAGCCACTGTGCGGCAAAGCGCGTGGACAGTGCGTCGCTGCGCGGATCGGCAAGCATGCGCTTTACCTGCTTGTTGAGCACTGCCTGATTGGAGAGCCTGCCTGCCTTGGCCACCGCGAGCAGCTCGTCATCAGGAATGCTGCCCCAGAGAAAGAACGACAACCGCGACGCCAGATCCATGTCGCTAATGCTGTACATCGTGCCCGGTGCAACCGCTGGTGCCGGTGACTCGAAGCGGAACACGAAATACGGACTCGCCAGAATGGCCTGCAGTGCCATCCGGATGCCTTCGTCGAAGCCGTCAGTGGCCGCCGTGCGCGTGTAGAAGCCCATCAAGCCGGCATTGTCGTGCGCCGTGAGCGGCCGGCGATATGCGCGCGTTGCGAGACGCGTGATGATCTGCTCCGCGCACGGTGCTTCCTGCGCCTTGATCCTGGGCTGGCAGCTGAGAATGATGCGGCGGCTCGGTGTATCCGGTGCGCCCCCCGCCTTTTCGGGTCCGATGATGGCGACGTCGAGCACATGCGGCGGATTCGTCGTGCCCGAGCTCGCACTGCCGTGGCCCGCCTGCGACCAGAGATGCGGCTTGATGAGGTCTTCGTACGGTCCTTCCGCGCGGCGGATGAATGCGGCGCTCACGTGCTGCTGTCCCGCCTTGATCCGAATGGGCTCCGTGCGGATGTAGTCGGCGCCCAGGATGTTGTCGGCGGAGTTGATGGACCGGTCTACATTGCGCTCGTACTTGAGCAGCGCGACACGATTGCCGTCGATGGAGACGTCGATGTCCTCGAGCTTGGTCCCCACGCCGCCTTCAACGTTGACGCGGATGGTATACATCCCGTCTGCCGGAAACGGGTGTTCGGCCACGACACCGCCACGCGTGCCATAAGGCGTGCCCTCCAGATGATCCCACTGGTGTTGCGACGAGAACGGCGACGTCGAATACGTGGTGACGAGATTCGTGGCGCTCTTGTCGCCCATGGCCATGCGGCTCACCGCCGCCGCGGCGTTCAGGTACGACTCGAGCAGCGTGGCCGACAGCGCCTGCGCATCAGCGATGTTGTCGAAGTTGGCGCTCTTGGTATCGAGCGGCAGGTAGTCGCTCGCGTTCACCTCCACGCCAATGAGATCGCGAACGGCGCGCTCGTACTCGGGCCGGTTGAGGCGCGGAAAAGTGCGTGCACCGGGCGTGGGACGTGACGCCTTGTCGATGAGGCTTTCCATCGACGCGGCGAGCATCGTGAGCGTGTCGCCGAGCGGCTTCACTGCACCAGGCGGCGGCATGATCTGCGCGCGCAGCTTGCGAATCATCTTCTCGGCCGTCGGCAGCCGCGCGGCGGTAAAGGCCGAGTCGACGTTGAAATCCTCGAGCGAGAGGTTGCCCTTGAGTGTGACCGGATTGTGGCAGTCCACGCAGAACCTGGCCACCACGTCGTTCATCGCGGGCGCCGAGAGCTTGCCCAGTGACGTGTGAATGCGTGGCGGTGCGTGGCGTGACACCGCTCGCCGCACCGGTGGCACCGGCCTGGGTACGCCATCCACTGCTCGCCCACTCGCGTCCACTGCGACGATGAGTCCGGCCAGAACCAACCCTGCTGCGACGCGCACACGGGTCATGCTGGTGCTTCTCCTTCGTCAGGTTGCTGATCCAGACCCCTGTCGGCGGGATCACTGGATACAAAAGTTTGTACGTTGGACGGGCAATTTCCACTATCGCTATAAAGTACCGCTTTTCAGTGGCCGCGCCATGAATTTTCGTGGATCAACGCTTTGACGAATGTGGACGTATTGGGCGTCGTAGATGGTGCAAAAAAAACGTGTCTGCGCACCCCTCCTTGCCGCCCTGTGCGTTCGCGGGCATCCTATCGGCGCAGTTGTCCCGCCAATTTCCCACCATGACGCATCCACTGCCGGAGTGTTCCATGCCTCACGCAGTTTCGCTCGCCCGTCGCCTGTTGGCGGCCGGACTCATCGTTTCTGTACTGCCTGCCGTTGTGTTCGCCCAGGGCAGTTGTGGCGGTGCTCGCGCCGGTACGCCGGCCTGCGACACCACCCCCGCCAAGCTTCCATTTGCGCCGGCGCCCTGGAAAACCGTGGCGCTCGACCACTTCAGCATTCAGGCCACTGACTACAAGCGCGAAGCCGCGTACTACGCCACGCTCATGGGTTGGAAGATGCGCAGCGACGACGGGACCAAGGCGGTGATGGACATCGGCGACATCGGGAGTGCGGTGATTCGCGGCGGCTATGTGGCGCCGCCACCACCCGTCCTGAGTGCAGCGGACAGCGCCGCCCGTGCCGCGCGGGGCGGTGGGCGTGGCGGCGCCGCGCGCGCGCCGGCCCGTGTGTCCTGGGATTCGTTCTGCTGGGTGATTGCACCGTGGGATGCGAAGAAGGTCGAGGCCGAGCTCAGAAAGCGCGGGCTCAACCCGATTGCTGACAACGATGGAAAGTTCGAGAGCTTTCACGTGAAGGATCCGGACGGCTTCGACGTGCAGCTCAGCAACGACGCCAACGTGAAGGCGCGCAAGGCAAGCCCGGCGACGGCGGCCCTTCCCGCGCCTGCTCCCTGGGAGTCGACGGGATGGCGTACGGACTGGCTGGATCACATCTCCTTTGGCGTGTCCAACTACAAGGAGAGTGCTGCGTTTTACATGGCGCTGCTCGGCTGGAAGTCCACCGGTGACGAGGGCAGCCAGAACGAGCTCGAGATCGGCGACGTGGGCAACATCATCGTGCGCGGCGGCAATCCAAATGCACTCGCCGCCGGCGCACCACCGGCGCCACGCCGTGCATCAATGGGCCACGTGTCGTTTGGCTTCTCGCCATGGGATACAGACAAGGTGAAGGCTGAGCTCGACAAGCGCGGCCTCACGGGCAGGCCGGACATCGGCCGGCCAGGCGACATCCACGAGGCCACAGCGCTATACAAGAGTTACCACACCACCACACCCGACGGTTTCGACCTCCAGATCAGCAACGCCACCAAGGCGAACCGCACGGTTCGCTGATCACACCTAAGGAGCTGTTCATGAAGCGTTTGCTCGCCACAATTTCGCTCCTCGCACTTCCCGTGATTGCCGGCGCGCAGGCCGCGTCGCCACGGAGTGCTGGAGGTCCGAACGTCGAATTCGAGATGATGACGTGGGAAGAGGTGAAGGCCGCGATGGCGCAGGGCAAGACCACCGCGCTCATCTACACGGGCGGTACCGAGCAGCGTGGTCCGCAGAACGTGAACGGCGGCCACACGCTCATGGGCCGAGCAACGGTGAAGGCCATCGCGCAACAGCTCGGCAACGCCATCGCGTTGCCAGTGCTGCCATACACGCCGAACAACGCGAGCGCGGCCCTGCCGGGCACAATTGGGCTCACATCCGAAATTCTCGCCATGGTGCTGGAGCGCATCTCGGAGGAGGCGATCAAGACGGGGTTCAAGAACGTGGTGATCATGGGCGATCACGGGGGCGGGCAACCGGCCACGTACAAGGACGTAGCCGCGAAGCTCGAGGCGAAATACGCGCCGCAGGGCATTCATGTCTTCTACTGCGACGAAACGTATATCAAGCAGGCCGCTGACTTCGACAAGTGGCTCGGCGACAACGGGTATCCTGTAAGCTCCCACGCCGGAATTCCCGATACCTCGGAGATGATGTACCTCACCGACGGCACGTGGGTCCGCATGGACAAGGTCAAGGACGCGTTAGGCGATCCCGCGCTCCCGCGCGGTGCGGCGCGCGATCCGAATGCCGTGCGCGTGAACAATGGCATCTCGGGTGATGCGCGGCGCTCGAGCGTGGAGTTGGGAAAGAAGGTGTTTGATATGAAGGTGGATTATGCCGTGAAGCAGATCAGGACATTCATTCACTGACGGGGCAGTGCGGAACGGGTCGCTCGCGCTCGCGGATTGAAACCTCCGTGCGCGAGGCGCGGAGCGCCGATGCGGCCCGTCCCCTGTGCAGCGAGTGTGAGCGAGCGACCCACGTTAGCGAGCGACCCGCGTTAGCCATGAATCATACGCCGGCACCTTCCCCCGAACGATATCAAGGAACGATGCCTGCAGCCTGCGCGTAAGCGGGCCTGGCGTGCCATCTCCCACAACGCGGCCGTCCACTTCCTTGATCGGCGTGATCTCCACCGCCGTTCCTGAAAAGAACAATTCATCGGCGGTTTCCACGTCCATGAGTGACAGTGGCTTGACCACCACGGGCATGCCAAGGTCGCGGGCAATCTGGATGACGGCGTCGCGCGTGATGCCCGCGACGATGGATGCGTCGACGTCGTTGGTGATGACGGCCCCATTCTTCACGATGAACAGGTTCGCGCCCGAGCCCTCGGCGACGTCACCTTTGGTGTTCAGCATGAGCGCATCGTCGTAACCGCGCCGAATGGCTTCCTGCACAGCGCGCACGGAGTTCGTGTAATGACCGCACGCCTTTACCGAGGGCGGCAGCGTGGACGCATCGATGCGACGAATGGTCGACACGGTGACCCGCGCGCCGTGGTCGGGCCCGCCCTGGATGTACTGGCCGCCAGGTACGGCGATGATCGCGATGGTGACGGGACAATCCCTGGGCCAGATGGCAAATGAATACGAATCAAAGAATGCGAGCGGACGCAGGTAGGCGTTGGTGAGCTTGTTGGCGCGCACGACCTCCACGGCGGCCGCGCATAACTCCTCCGTTGAGTAGCCAAGCGGAAGCTCGTAGAACGCTGCCGACGCTGCGAGCCGTCGCATGTGTGCCTCGAGCCTGAAAATCGCCGCTCCGTTACCGGTGTCGTATGAACGGACGCCCTCGAACACGCCCGTACCATATTGGATACCGTGTGCCGACACGTGCGTCTGCGCGGCGTCCCAGGGAACGAGCGCGCCGTTCATCCAGATGACGTCGGCTTTTGCAAATGGTGCCATTCAATACTCTAGTGCAGGAATCCTGAAGGGACTGCGCGCTGGGGAGTATGCTTGCGTGGGAATGATGCGGCAAGACTATTGACAGATGACGCCACATGGGGCTACATATGGTGCATATGACCTCAGTCGGCATTCGGGAGCTCAAGAATAATCTCAGTCGATTCGTCCGTCGCGTGGAGGCGGGCGAGTCGTTCGACGTGACGGATCGCGGACGCACCGTGGCGCGACTCGTTCCAATTTTCCAGTATGGAGACAGAACCATGAATCGACTGGACAAGCTCATTGCAGAGGGCAGTGTCATGCCTGCGGCGAACGAGCGCAGGGCGGCAATCAAGTGGCCAAAGGCGCCGCTCGTAGCTCCCGGCGTGGCCGCCGCGCTCATCGACGAGGATCGTGGCGACTAGGAACGTTCGCGCCCGGGTCAGCGAGATCCCTCGTGGCTACTCGGTCCAGCGTGCGGCGGCGTACGTCGAATCGAGCGCCATGGTGGCTGCCGTGCTCGAGGGTGAGATCGAGGTGCATCGCGCCCTGGGCCGTCAGCGCCGGCTCGTTACGTCGTCGCTGACGTTCGGTGAATGCTGGCGCGCCTTTGTCCGCGCCCGCACGTCAGGCAGGCTCACGGAAGAGGGTGAACTGCAGGCCCGCCATGCGCTGCAATCGCTGTTGCTCGAGTGCGTGGTGGTACCCGTCTCGGATGATATCCTCGAGCGCGCAGGCAGACCGTTTCCTGTAGAGCCGGTGCGCACGCTCGATGCGATTCATCTCGCGAGTATTCAGTGGCTGTCGCTCCCCGTAGAAGACGTCATCGTTGTGACCCGCGATCGCCGAGTGCGCGAGAACGCTGCCGCACTGGGCTATACGGTCGTATAGCGGAAACGCCGCGAATCAGGTAGCGTATCGGCATGGAAGAGATCAAGGTTTCTGGCGCCAAGCTCAAGTCCACACTCAAGTCGCTCATTCGCGAAGGCAATGTGCGGCGCATCGTGCTGCGCAACGGGCAGGGCCGCACGTTGCTCGACATGCCGCTCGCCGCCGGCATTGCCGGCGTGCTGCTCGCGCCATTCTGGATTGCCGTTGGAACGGTCGTCGCACTCGCTACGGACTTCACGATCCTCGTCGAGCGCGATCCTGACCTTCCAACCAAGATGTAAAATCTTGTCCTTCGCTGCGCTCAGGACGACAGGTGGGGGCGCAAGGAGGTGCCCGTCCCCACGGCGCCCCGCTGACCATCACGGAGGGTTACTCCGCCGTTCACGATGACCGCCGAGATACCCGCGGGATACTGAAAGGGATTGGCAAACGTTGCCGTGTCGGCGATACGCGTCGGGTCGAATACCACGATGTCCGCCGCAAGGCCCCTTGCAAGACATCCGCGATCCGCGAGCTTTACCCGCGCGGCAGGCAGCGACGTCATCTTCTGAATCGCCACCTCGAGTGGAATGACCGTCCGCTCCCGCACGTAGTGGCCGAGCACACGCGGGAAGGTACCCGCGCCGCGTGGATGCGGGCTGCCGCGTCGCGTTGGGCCGTCCACGGCAAAGCCGCCACCGTCCGAACAGATGGTTGTGAGCGGATGGGCGAGAATGCGCTCGAGCGTCTCTTCGCCCATGGCGAAGCCCAGCATGCCAACGTTCCCATTGTTTCGCTTGAGCAGCGCCACGGCGTCTTCATACGGATCCAGACCCGCCCCACGCGCGTGCGCACCAAGCCGCTTGCCCTCGGCATCGCGATCTGCCGCCAGGCGGACCGACGAGATCTGCACATTGTCCCATCCGCCAATGAGCTCGACCTTGGCCAGCGCTTCCTGCTTGACGCGCGGTGCGACGGATGGATCATCGAGGCGCGCGAGAAACGCCGCTGTGCCGCCATCGCGACTCCACACCGGAAAGAGATTCGTCAGGCCGGTGGAGTACGCGACATATGGATACCAATCCCACGCGGCGGTCACACCCGCCGCTCGTGCGTCGGCAATGCGCTTGAAGACGACGTCCAGCTTGGGCCAGTTGCGCGGGCCCTGCGTCTTGAGATGCGAGATCTCGAGTGGACATCCCGCGCCGCGCGCGACAGCCAGCGATTCGTCGATGGCCTCGAGCAGCCTGTCGTCCTCGTTCCGCATGTGCGTGGCATAGGGCAGGCCGCGGCGCGCGAGCGGCGTGCACAGGGCAATCAACTCGTCGAGCGGTGCAAATGCGCCGGGTGTGTACTCCAATCCGGACGATGCACCACATGCGCCATCACCCAGCGCACGTTCGACCATGTCGGTCATGCGGCGAAGCTCGTCCGGAGTCGCCCGCCGGTCCATTTCCCCAATGACTTCTCCGCGCACGGATCCCAGGCCGACCATGGCGGTCACGTTTGGACCGGGATGCAGGCGATCGAGGCCGGCCAGATAGGCGGCGAACGGTTTGTCGAGTGAGCCGGTGGCACGCGAGCTGCCGTCGGCACCAACGACGATCGTCGTCACCCCCTGCCGAATCACCGACTCGGCACGCGGGTCCTCGGTGAGGTTTCCGTCGCCGTGCGAATGGATGTCGATGAAACCCGGTGTGACCGCCAATCCGCGTGCGTCGATTTCTTCCTTGCCGCGTGCGGTGAGCCGAGGGCCGATTTCCGCGATGCGGCCTCCGGAGATGGCCACATCGAGCTCACGTCCGGGCGCGCCGAGCCCGTCGAACAACGTGCCGTTGCGCACGATGAGGTCATGGTCCGCACGGCGCACCACGCGCGCGCCGGCGGCAACGGAGAGCAGGGCGGTGCTGCTCGTGGCAATGAACCCGCGACGATCGATGGAAGGCATGGGGCGCGAAGCTATCGTGCGCGGAGCGCGCGAGTAAGGGCACGATCGAGGGCGTTGGCGAAGGCCTGCTTTTCGCGTGCGCCATAGGCTGCGTGGCCACCCGTTTCCACGCCGGAGCTTCTCAGGCTGTCCATGAAATTGCGGACCGACAGGCGCTCTCCGATGCTCTCGGCGGTGTATTCCTCGCCGCGCGGATCGAGCACCACGACGTGATTTGGCACGAGCAGTGCGGCAAGCGGAATATCCGCCGTGATGGCCACGTCACCGGCCACGGCGTGCTCGGCGATGTACCTGTCGGCGATGTCCGGTCCGCCTTCCACCCGCACCGCCGAAAGATGGGCGTGGCCGATTGGAAGTTGAATGCGTTGGTTCGCGACGAGGATGGTGGGCAGCGCCAGCCGTTCGGATGCACGAAAGCAGACGTCCTTCACGTCGCGTGGTGCAGCATCGGCGTCGATCCAGAGTGTGATCACGCCGAATAATAACCGCGCCGGTTGACATCGATGCACACCAACTCGAGAATTCATGCAGTGCGCATTGGGGCGCCTCCTGTCCGCGGCAAGGGAATCCTCCCACCCAGTCCAAGGTTCGCTGCGACATCCGAGCCTTCTTCCCTGCCTGCAATTCAGCGGACTTCAGGCGCATCAGGAGGAAGGTTTCATGAGCGACGAGCTCTCTCGCCGGCGCAGTCTCGACAGTGTGAAGAAGGAGGCGAAGCGCTGGTTGTCGGCGCTTCACGCGAACGTGGACGAGGCGCGCGCACGCCTCGCACGCGCCATCCATGACGTGCCGGATGAGCCCACGCTCCGCGATGTCCAGCATGCGCTCGCGGTGGAGCTTGGCTTCGCCGGCTGGTCCGCACTCAGGGAAAAGTTCAGCGCAGACGCCGCAGTCACGACGGCGACACTGGATCAGTACGAAGACAAGACCGATGCGCTGCTGGAGGCATATCGCACGGGTACGCCGGAGGCAATGGAGCGCCACTGGAGTCTTACGTGGCACCGCCGGGCATGGCGCGCGATGCGCACATACGTGCAGCTCGACCTCGGCAAGCAAGCGGGCGACGTGGACCTCACGCTGGATGACGCGCACCATCTCATCGCCATCGAGCACGGCTTCGCGAGTTGGGATGCGCTGAGACAATTTGTCGCATCGATGCCCACGGCGGGTGCAATCGCGAACAAGCCGATTCCCGTTGTGACGCATGATGCGCGGGGACGCGAGAGGATGATTGGAAGCTCCCGTGAGTGGGGTGCGGTGATCCGTCTGCTGCGGCAGCATCCGGCCGCCGGCCTCAAGGCGCATGATCAGATGACCGACGCCGTAATGCGAGATGTTGCGCAGGTGGAGCATCTCACCTCGCTGCACGTGGAGGGCTCTCATCTGTTCACCGACGACGGCATGCGGCTCCTGGCGCGCATGCCGAAGCTCCGTGCGCTGCACGTCGGTGGAACGGCGATAACGGATCGCGGGCTCGAGGTGCTTCGCGAGCTGCCTGACCTCGAGACACTCTCGATGACGATGACCACCGTAACGGATGCTGGAATGAAGCATCTGTCGCATTGCGAGAAGCTGCAGCGCGTTGAGTTGAGCTGGACCAACACGGGCGACGCGGCCATCGCCGCACTCGCGGGCAAGGAGAATCTCGCGCATCTGCACACGGGTAACGGCGTAACGGATGACGGTCTTGGAATGCTCCGCGCGCTACCGGCGTTTGCCCGCTGGCGTGGCGGCGAGCCAACGATGGCCTTGCTCAGTCATGAGGCGTCGCCGAATTACCTGATGCTGCGAGGTCCATTTACCGATCGCGGAATGCGGCATCTGGAAGGGCTGGATGGGCTCTTTGCGTTGAACCTGGACGCGTCCGAGCTCGCCATTTCTGCTGCCGCCCTGCCGCCGTTGATCGCGCTGCCCAACCTTGGATGGCTCGCCTTCGATGCGAAAAACGACGCCATGCCCTTCATTGCTCGCATGCCACACCTGCGGTTTCTGGGTTGTCAGGACACGACTGCGGACGATGAGGGCTTCGTTGCATTGAGCCGTTCACGCTCCATCGAACAGATCTGGGGGCGCCGCTGTCACAACCTGCGCGACAGGGGCTTCACGGCACTCTCCACAATGCCCGCACTGCGCGCGCTGTCGGTGAGCTGTCTGAACGTGAGCGACGGGGCACTTGCCGCACTGCCCGATTTTTCCGCACTGCGGGAACTGATGCCCATGGATATTCCTGATGCGGGGTACCGCCACATTGGGCAGTGTACCACGCTCGAATCGCTCGTACTCATGTATTGCCGAAATACGACGGATGCCGCGACGGAGCATATTGCGGGGTTGTGCAACCTCTCGAAATATTTTGCGAGCTATACGCAGATCACCGACAGGACTCCCGAGTTGTTGTCGGCGATTGCATCGCTTGAGCGTGTGACGTTCGACGGCTGTGCCAACCTGACGAATGCCGGCATCGCATCGCTGGCTCGACTCCCCCGCCTGCGTGAGCTGAGGCTCTCTGGCCGCGGCTTTACCCCTGACGTCGCCGATTCTTTCCCTCCCGGGGTGGAGGTGTTGTTGTCGCCCTGAGCGTCACGAACACTACCGCGACATGGCACCTTGAATCCAAAGACGACGTGTGACGTAGTGTTTCACATGATCAATCGCATCACGTTCCTTGCGGCGCTGGTCGTGTGTGCGTCCCCCGTGTCGGCACAGATGATCACACGTCTGGACGGATCGTACATTGCCGTGGCCGAAGCGGATTCCTTTGCGCGAGCAACGCTGCGCACCGCGCACGTAACGGGAGCACAGATCGCCGTGATCAACGGTGGAAAACTCGTATGGAGTGCGGCGTATGGGCTGCGGCAGCGTGATCCCGACCTTCCGATGGATCGCGGAACCACCACGTGGCTTGGTTCCATCACCAAGCCCATCTTTGCCACGTACGTCATGCAGCTCGTGGAGCGCGGTGAATTCAATCTCGATGAGCCCGTCGCGCGCCAGCTGGCCAAACCACTGAATGCGTACCCTGCGTATCGCGAGACCGCGGCAGATGTCATTGGTGATTCGCTGTGGCCTCGCATCACGCCGCGCATGCTGCTCGCGCACACGTCCGGGCTCGCGAATTTTGCATTCGTCGAGCCCGACCGGAAGATGCATCTGCATTCCGTGCCAGGCGCCCTGTACCGCTACTCCGGCGAAGGCATCAATCTTCTCCAGTTCATCATCGAGCAGAAGATGCACCTGCCGCTCGACATGCTCATGCACGATGCGATCCTGGCGCCGCTCCGGATGAATGGCTCGGGCCTGGTCCATCGCAAGGAATTCGAGAGCAATATCGCCGATCGGTTCGATCTCGACGAAAAGTTCCTGGCGAAGACACGCCGCAGCCCTGCGCGCGGCGCGGGCTCGATGAGCACCACGGCAGAGGACGTCGCCGCGTTTGTGGTAGCATACATGGGCGGCCGGGTGGTGCAGCCGGCAACGCGCGCCCAGATGTTGCGGCCGGCAATCGGCATCACGTCGTTGCACCAGTTCCCCCTGGCGCGCAATGAGCCCGAGGGGCAGGAGGCGAAGGACGTGGGCCTCGCATATGGCCTTGGGTGGGGGCTGCTGACGAAGACGCCATTTGGCCCTGCATTCTTCAAGGAAGGGCACGGAGATGGCGCGCAGAACTACGTGATCTGTTTCGAGCGCCAGCAGTCGTGCATGATCATCCTCACGAACAGTGACAATGGCGAGCTCGCGTTTCGTCCGCTGCTCGAGAAGATTCTCGGAGATACGGCTACGCCATGGGAATGGGAAGGATATACTCCCTCGTATGTTCGTGAGACGCGCAAGCAGCAGTAGAACGGGCAAGGCCATGATCGGCCTCGGGTTATTCGCTGCTGCCGCATGCGATCGGCCGCTCACAGCCAGCGTCGACAATGATCGCATGCTGCAGGAGCGGGTGATGCGTGCCGTTCCCGTGGGCACCGACACAGGCGCGGCGCGAGCAACGATGACGCGCAACGGGTTTGCGTGTGTCTTTCGTACCGGTCTGCAGGTTGACACCCTGGCCAGTGATGATGTCGCGCCGCCGCTCGATCGGTTCACCTGCATCAGGGATGACCCTGCGCCGGAGACCTCCGATGGATATCGCCGAAATCTTGCTGACGTGCTGCTCGACGGTGGAGTCGTTACCAGGATCGAGGCCCGTTCTCGCATTGACCGTGTGCGTTAGCGGATGTCGGGCGACCTCTTAGGATCGCTTGGCGGGCTGAGCGGAGGGACAAACAGGTCCTTCGTTTCACTCAGGACGACAAAATTGCTCAGGACGACAAAAGGGTCGTGAGCGTGGTGCGGATCTGACCGAGCGGCGGTGCGAACAGCGAGTACTGGTCCGGGTCGGCGAACACGGCAGCGAAATCTTCAGGGGTGAATGCACGGGCGAGTCGCTCGGCATACGTCTCCCGCAGCAGACGGACGTAATAGCGCACGTCGTAGTCCCGCGCCGGCTCGGCCAACGCCGGATCCTCCGACGGAACCACCACGCCTCCCTCGCCGTTCTGCTTGCGATACACACGAATACGGTCACCCACACTCCAGGTAGTGCGGCCGCTCGCGAGCATCGCCTCATAGGTGAGCTCGCGGCGCTTGCCGCGTGTCGCCAGATATTCCTCCGGCGATTTCGTGACACGAACGCGCGACGACACGTCATGCGTGGCAAGCGCGCGTGCACGAAGAGCGGTGATCGTCGCGAGATACGTCTCGCGCACGCCCGCAACATTGCCCACGAGCAGCTTCGCGATGCTGCGGCGCAGGAAGTGCTCGCCATACGGCTCGGAGCGGCTCGAGCGAAAGGCCACCCCCCGCAGCAGCAACGACCCGTCATAGCCCAGGAGCGCGTAGTTCTTTGGCTCGTGCGAGAGCATCGCCGCGTACCGTCCGTCGAACTCCAGCTGCACCAGCGGGGGCAGCATCGCGGCCACGTTCGCGACAACGCGCCGCTCATCGAGCTCCGTCCACGATGCGGGAACAGCGAAGTAGACACCATCGGTATCTGCCTCGAGCAGCGTGACTCCTTGCGCCGCGAGCTCGCGACACATGAGCCCAAGCACCTCGCGGCCGCGGCGCGTGACTTCGTTGGCCGCATGGACATCGGCAAAGCGCGTGAGCCCGCCGCCCGCTGCGAGGTACCCATACGCGGAGTTGACGACGATCTTCAGTGCCGCCGACACGGCCTCGTAGGAATGCCGCTGCGGTGAGCCCACCGGCTCCGCCCGGGCGTTGGCTTTGGCATCGAGGCGGCGCTCCACGAGCCCGTCCACGAGCGCGAGTAGTGCGCCCAGCCGGTCACGTCCCGGCCCGATGCGATAGGCGCGCATGAGCGACGGATACAGACTGGCCACGTCCGCCTTCACCACCCGATGTGCCACGCCCGAGGCAAAGAGATAGAGCGCCGCGCCGCTGTGAACGGTGCCGTCGCCCTCTTCGTGCGCGGGAAGTGCCATCCCTGCGCGCATGTACGCCCGCACGAGGAGCGGATCGATGACACCGGTGGCGGGACCGGCATCGGACAGCCGCTCATACCGGCGCGGTGCCATCTGCGCGAGCGCATACGCGGCCCCACCGAGCATGCGCGAGAGCGCGGCCACTTCTTCGACATCGTCCGTGGCGTACCGCCGCACACGCTCCGGATCAACGCAATACGTGGCATAAATCTGGTCGCCACGAATGTATTCACGATCCGGCGCAGCGATGCCAAGGTGTTTCGCGACGACCTTGAGTCCGTGGCCCGGCAGCTCGCGCGTCGAAAAGTCGTGACGACGGACGGCGTCCATGGTATCGATCAACTCGCGGCCCGGCGCCACGAATCGCACACGGCGGTTCTCGTCGGGATTGCCCGAGGCCACTCCTCGGCGCGCCGCACGCTGCCGGAGGCCCGGACCACCAACGCGGCCAAGCGAAAGGGCGACGCCGAGCATGCGCGCGCGCCGGTCGAGGAATGGAAGGTCGAAGCCGTGGAGGTTGTGATTCTCGATGACGTCGGGATCAGCGGCCGCAATGCGCTCCATCAGGCGACGAATGAGATTTGCTTCGGCGGGTCCGTCGTCACCGTGGGCCTCGAGCACTTCCGTGTCGCCATTCGGATACCGGATGGAGACCATGAACATGCGATCATGCTGTGCGTTCAGCCCGGTGGTCTCGAGGTCGAACTGAAGCCGATGCAGTTGATCGAACGCGAGGTCGCGAAAGTATGTGCGGCCCGTGGCCACGAGATACTGCTCCTCCGGCGACAGCGCGAGCACGCTCTTTTGCCCAAGGTCACGGAGTTGCGAGAGGCGCGTGCCTTTCCGCTGTGATGCGCCGTGCAGGATCGCAGAGGTGAGCATGCGTCCATCATCCGCACTTACGTGATAGCGGAGCGCACCGGGGCCTTCGAGCTCCCGATATCGTACCGGGGCATTGGTACCGCCCTCGCGTGTGAGCTGGGCACCCAGGTGGCGGAGGTCATCGAGACGATCGAGGAGTACCCACGGGCGGAAACGCTCGTGCTCGTGGATGAGCTCACCGGTAGCAGGGAGGCGACGCCAAACCTGCGCGCGGCCATTGTGTTCCGCATGGACGGAAACAATGCCTGGTGTGGGATCCCAGCCCCAGAGCCATTCGCTGGGTATCATGCGGGCGCTTGCCATCACTCCAATCTATCGGCTATCTGTCGGTGTCGACTGTGCAAATGGCGGGCATGTCTCGCCACGAAATGGAGGGAAAGCAGAACGGGCGCCGACCCAGTATGAGTCAGCGCCCGCTCGACCTTCTACCAGAAAAGATTACGGCCGAATGGACCCAAGGTCGCGGACGGCATCCATGAGCTTCTGGACCTTTGGAGCGTCGCAGGAATTGCGGGCATCATTGGCAAGCTGCGTGCTGATGGACGACAGCGTGGACTGGCGCGTGGCCGCGGACGCCTTTTCTGCCGAGGACAGATCGGCGCGAACGGACGCGATGCGGGCGGCGCCGAGGCAGCTCGAGCGCTCGAGCTGATCAACGTAGGAGCGCGCCAGCGCAAAGCTGGGCGGCCATACCATCTTGGGCTGGCCCTGCGCGTTGAGATAGTCGTAATGCACCGTCTTGGCTGCGTCGATCTCGTTCTGCGAGATGTATTGGCTTGGCTTCAGCTCCGCGACGTCGAGACCACGGGCGATCTCGGAGCTGACGATGGCGCCGTTGTACCAGTACACGGACCAGGAACCGCCCATTGCCATGCGCGTCGAGTCAACCGGGCCACGGTCGAACGAGGCGATTTCCATGGGGTGGGATGCGTCCGTCCAGTCGAAGACCGAGATGCCGCCCTGATACCAGGCCTGGATCATCACGTCGCGGCCGGGAATCGGGATGAGCGAGCCGTTGTGCGCGACGCAGTTCTCGTTAGCGGTCTGCGGCGCGGGCAGCTTGTAGTAGCTCTTGAACGCCATCTTGCCATTGTTCAGCGTGAAGATGGCGTCTGCCCCCCATTCCTTGGGATCCGTAGAACGGCACTTCGGTGCGCTACCGCCGCCCCATTCATCAGAGAAAAGAACCTTGGTTGCGTCATTGTTGAACGTGGCGGAATGCCAGTACGAGAAGTTGGAATCGGCGGCTGCATCGATGCGAACCGGGTGTGCCGGATCGCGAATGTCGAGCAGCAGGCCGTAGCCGCCGCACGCGCCACCCGCCAGACCCGCCGACGGATACACGGTGATGTCGTGGCACTGGTCGGGACCTGCCGTTGCGCCACCGCCGCCGAACATCTTCGCGACCATGATCGGAAGCGCGCTGCGCAGGGCGGTGCTGTCCGCGCTGTTCGCCGCCGCGTGGCCGTTCGCCTTCGCGGTACTGTCGAGCATCGGCTTGATGAAGTTGTCGGAGATCACCATCTCGCTGCCCTGAATGGACGCCGTGAACTTGCCCTGCGCGCGCGCGGCCGCTGCGGCCTTGGCGGCGTTCTCGATGTCGACGGTCGTCTCACCATGACGCGGTGGCGCCTGCAGGTTCTCGAAGATCTTTGCAGTGGAGATGATCGCCGACTGCTCGGGATGCGCCACCGGCACCTTGATGATCTCGATCTTGAACCGTGAGGAATTCGGATCCTTGTCGGGCGTGGCATTGACGCAGCCCGGAAGCTCCTCGGCCGGACGCACGCCGGAGGAGCCGGAGATGTAGATGTAGATATTCTCCCTGTCCTTCGGATCCTCGACCACGGTGTGCGTGTGCGAGCCGCGGCACGTCTCGACGCTCTTGATGAGCTTCGGCTTGGTGATGTCGGTGATGTCGAAAATGCGCACGCCGCGCACGCGGTCCAGGTTCACTGCGCCAGGTGCACCGCCGTCCGCGCAATCCTTGCGGCTGCCGGTGGATTCGGACGACATGAACAACAGGTTCTTGTAGACGGATACGTCGTTCTGTGACGCCGGGCAGTAATAGGATGATGCGAGCACCGGCGCGGTTGGCGTGGAGATATCCCACACCATGAAGCCGTTGTAGTTGCCCTGAATGGCGTACTTGCCGGTAAAGGCAAGGTCGGAGTTCATGGCGCTGGAGAACTTGCTCGGCGACGGCGTCCTCGAGAGCACATTCAGGTTGGAGATGGCTTCGCCCGCATCGTTCAGGCCGGCCTTGAGCCCGACACGCGCGTCCGGCATTGGTGCCATCTGGGCGGGCTTAGCTGCGCCACCACAAGCGGATAGTGAAGCGAGACCGGCCGCCAGCGCAAGGCGCTGCAACCGGGCGGATTGGAATACGGACACCATGGCAATTACCTCGGGACGGAGCGGAGTGGGACTACACCTGCTTCTCTGAAACACCTCAGGGCGTGCGGCCTTCGAACACCACGACAGCCAACATCTTCTGCATGCGGGCGATTTCCGTGGACTGATCGGCGTTCACGTCGCTCGCGAACTTGAAGATCGCTTCGTCCTGCGCGCCGGCCTTGCTGGCGAAGAGATCGTTCACCATGCCCACGGCGCCGGTATGATGCTGGATCATGAACGTGAGGAATAGGCGATCAAATTCGAGCCCGCGCGCCGCATCGAGCTGCTTCATCTGTTCATCGGAAAGCATGCCGGGCATGAGCATGTCCATCTCCATGCCGCCCATTTTCATCTTCATGCCGCCGGCGGTCGCGGCCGGAACGGGCAGCTGGCGGTCGCGCAGCCACTGCTGCATGAGCCGGATTTCGTCGCCCTGCGCGTTGATGATGCGCTCGCACAGTGTGCTCACCGATGGGCCCGCGCCATGGGTGGGTGCCATGCGCGCCATCACGATGGCTTGCGAATGGTGGTGGATCATGCCGCTCATGAATTCGACGTCGGCGTCGGTATAGGGCAGACGCGTGCTGTCGGCGCGCACCCTGGCAATGGTGGCACTGGACGGCGCAACGGCCACCGTTGGCTGAACGGCTTGGGCGTGCAATGAACGGACTGCCATGCATCCGGCAAACATCATGGCGGCGATGTGGCGCGCACGTGATGGTGTCATTGAATCATCCTCCTGGGGGGACGAGCTCGCCCAGCCCCGTGACGCTCTGGTAGGCCTACCTACAATGAGAGAAGTATAGCAGTAGATCCCGCAGGAAGCAGGCGGGGCTCACGCTGGGACAGACAATATTGGGCAAGGGTTGCCTCCCATATCATATTCAAGGCATGCCTGCCGTGATCACCCGCCTGCTCGGCCCCCTGAAACGACTCGTTGCGCGAACCCGAGCGCCGGCAGATTCATGGGGGCGGCTGGACCACGCGCCACCGTTGGCGCAGTTCGGTCCGGGAGCCAGGCATGAGTTTTCGCACTATTTGCAGGGTACAAGTTCCGTCACCATTTCTTCCGTCGCGGAGATGCAGGAATGGCTGCTCGGCTGTGAATACCAGACGGATGAGGCTTTGTTTCATGAAGAAGATTTCTGGCAGCATCCGGACACCTTTGAACGGATGCGCGCCGGTGACTGCGAAGACTTTGCGCTATGGGCATGGCGAACGCTCATTGCACTGAACGTCGACGTCGACTTCGTGGTTGGTCTCTGTACGAGCGAGGGGCGGCCGCAGTTTCGGCATGCGTGGATCGTGTTTCGGGACGACGGACTGGAGTACGTGCTCGAGCCCGCCGCGACGCATCGTGACCGAATGATTCAGCCGCTTGCCGCCGTACGTCATCAGTACCTGCCGCAAATTGGCGTGGATCGCCATGCGCGGCGATTTACGTATCGGGGGAGTACCGGTGGGTTGTTACACACGTTGTGATGGCGAACTTTTGTCGTCCTGAGTGCAGCGAGGGACCTGCTCAGGACGACAACGTGCGCTCTCTGTAATTCAGAAACAGTCCACGTGTAGTAGCAATGCTGTTCAGTTAGCTGTCATCCCGCAGGAGCATTGGAGGCGGCCATGCCGCAAGAATACTTTAGACCGTCATCCCGCAGGAACGCAGCGACTGTCATCCCGCAGGAACGCAGCGACTGTCATCCCGCAGGAGCGAAGCGACTGTCGGGAACTGCTGTCCCGTCCTGGGGAGTTCGGGGTGCGGAACGTATATCCCGACACTCGTTCGCCTCGCTTACTTCGTGCGGGATGACAGCCGACTGAACAGCATTGCCACCAGCAGGAGGATCCATGTGCAGGAACATCAAGACGCTCGCGAACTTTGATCCGCCCGCGACAAGCGCGGAGATCCACGCGTCGGCGTTGCAGTTCGTGAGAAAGCTGAGCGGCACGACGAAGCCGTCCAAAGCCAACGAGGATGCATTCAATCGCGCCGTGGAGGAGGTGGGCCATGCTGCGCAGCGACTGATCAATTCGCTGGAGACGCATGCTGCACCGCGGAATCGCGAGATTGAAATGGAGAGAGCGAAAGAGCGGTCACGCAAGCGTTTCGCATAGAGCGGGCTGAGGCGTAAAGGCCGACTTTGCGCCCAGTTGATCCGGCAGAACGGCGTGATGCGGGCACACACGTTGCTTTTACGGCGAGTGCCCGCAGCGAGACGTTTCGTTGTGAAGAGCGCCTGAAGGCCGGCGCTCTGCCCGCTAACTGCCCTCGGGGGTGCATGGGCTCGCAAGAGTGGAGGCAACCCATGGCAAACTGGAAAACAGGCGCTTGCATGGTGAGTGGAGCAATGGCGCTGGGCGCCATCCTCGCCACGAGCGCAACTGCGCAAACTACCATGACCTCGGCCGACAGCACCTCACTATGCGCCGTCACAAAATCCGGCGCGTGGGTAAAGACCGACAACACCATGAGCGCAACAGACCGGAAGTCGATGTGCGCCGCGCGCCGTGCTTCGCGCCGCACGACGACTTCCTCCGGTGGTGATGTCGCAACCTCGTCAATGCGTATTCCCGTCTCGAAGGAGCCGACGCTGGCACCAGCACCTGAGCCAACACCAGCCCCGGCCCCCGAGCCCGCTCCGCCACCACCGCCGCCGGCTCCGGAGCCCATTGCTGCCGCGCCAATGCCGGTAGATACCGCCACACCAGCA
>JAQBPY010000052.1 GCA_028287285.1 Gemmatimonadota bacterium | reverse complement strand
AGTCGCCGCGCTCAGGGAAGCGGAGCGCCAGCTCACGGCAGCTGATTCGGCACTTGTCCTCTCGCGGAATGAGCTTTCACAACTCGTCGCGGCCACGGCGGCAGTCGTCACGAGCGACACGGCGGTTGGCGGAGGCCGCCTGAGCACGGAGGTGCGCGGCCGGCGGGACTCACTCACCGAACAGGTGGCCTTGCTTGGGCGGCTGATCCTGCGCTCTGAAAACGCGCCACTGCTCGGCTCCTATCGCGCGCTCGCACAGGCCGCACCCATGCAGGGCGACGTGCGCGTGAAGGCGATGCTTGACTCACTCGTGGAGATCGAGCGCGAGCGCGACAGCTACAGCGCAGTGGGAGGAGTCGACCCCGTATTCGTTGCCCTGTCAGCGCGCGCAAACGAGCTGGGACGGAACATCGAGGCACTCGCGGACGCTCGACGCACCGCTATCAGAAAGGAGTTGAGCGCTCTCGCGCCGCCGGCCCCCACGATGCCCACGGCAATCGCATCGCATCCGCTTCCGGACACGCTGGCGAGGGGAAAGGACCGTGAAGCGGCCCGCGTTGCCGCCGCAGGCGTTGCGAACCGGCTGGCGCGGGAACGTACCGAGTTGCTCGCGCTCGACGCGCGCGAGGCGCGAGCGAGCGAACTGGCGAACGTGGGGGCATCGCCGTCCGCCATGCTTGCCGCTGCGCTGGTCTTCGGTGCAGTGATCGGCTTTGGCGTCGTGCTGGTCGACGAAGTCCGCCACCCGCGTGTCGCAGACGGATACGAGGCGGAGCGCGCGACAGGCGTGCGCGTGCTCGGCGAAATCAGGCGCCTTCCGCCATCGCCAGAACGAGGACGCCGCACGGTCGATCGTTCCGCGCCCTCGTATCTCGACCCCGGAGCCGATGGGCACCAACTCATCTACCTGACGATCGCGACCGCGGGCGTGAACACCGTGATGCTGACGGTGACTGGCGACAGCGCGCCAGTTTCATCCGTCGTGGCGATCAACTTCGCGGCCATCGCGGCCGATGAAGCGCGGGAGACGCTGCTCATCGACACCGACGGGTCGACGTCGACGGTTACCGCGGCCCTGCGGATTCGGTCGAGCGGCGGCCTCGCGGCGGTCGCGAAAGGTCAGGCGGACTGGCACCAGGTCACGCGCCCCGCGCACCTCGGCCGAGACCGCACCATAGACGTGGTGCCGAGTGGAGAAGGCGTTTTGCCTGCGGAGGAAATCATCTCCGCGCTGAACAGCGAGGGCGCAGCCCTCAGCAAGCGCTATGACGCAATCGTCGTCGTCAGCGCCCTGGAACAGGTGCTGTCTGGGGTGGCGGCGGCCTTACCAGTACCTGACGTGCTCTTCTGCGTGCGTGCCGGACTGACGCCAATCGCGGATCTCAAGCGCTGTCTGGAGGCCATTGAGCAATCGGGTGCGAACACGCGCGGCATAGTGATGTGGAACGCACCGGATCCGACGCTGGCGCAACTCCGTCCGAGCGAAGAAATGGAGCTCGAAGCGGAGACAGAGGCGGTTTCCTGACGCTCAGGTGCCGCCTCTACTCGGCCATCCAGCGATCAGTGATTTTCGCGCCACAATAACAACAGAAACACACGGTATAGGCGACACTTAGACCACTAGGAGCAGTATTGCTCAGGTTTAGCAACACCCGCAACCCGCCGCAAGATCAGCAAAAACCGCGTGAAGATCAAGCTGCGCGTGAGTAGCAAATGCTGAACTCGCTCGATGATGTCGACTACTCTTCGCCGATGCCATACATGTGGGCTGATACACTCGAGGCTGCCGAGCGAGCCTACCTGCTTCGCTTGCTCGTGTGGGCGGCTGCCAGCGTGCTCGCCGGAACGGCAGTGTTCGCCTGGTTGCGCGCTGGTGCACGACACTCGCCACTGCTGAAGCACTTCGCCATCCAGGCCACTGCGTGGGGGATGTTGGACGCGCTCTTCGCCGCAGTCATGCTACCCCAGATCGCGCCCCGCGATATCACCTCGGCCACACGACTCGACCGGTTGCTCTGGCTCAACATCGGGCTCGACTGCGGCTACGTACTAGTGGGTCTCACACTCGTCGTGGCGGGCTGGCGAATCGGTCGCCGGCTCGGCCTCGTGGGAGCGGGCATCGGCGTCGTCGTACAAGGTGGGGCGCTCGTCGTACTCGATCTCGTTCTCGCCGCGCAGATCTCGCGATGAACGCTCGCTGAAGTAACGCTTGGCCTCCGAGCACTGCCAGAAGCCGAGGCGTACGACCAGCCCAACGATTTCACCGAACACTCAGCTGTCACGCACGCTCACGTTCCGAGATCGGGGTGCCGATCATGAATGGCAGCGAGAGGATGTAAGGGTTTTCCGTATGGTGCAGCACGGGGGTGCGTGCTGTATGTTTCGCTCGCTGCTCCCGGCGCAAAGAGCGCCTTCTGCCGTCTCGTGTGAGGGTAATGACGATCCGCGGCTACTCCGATCGTATCAACCACGCATTTGCGTTTGCCGCAAAGCATCACGACCGGCAAGTTCGGAAGGGAACGCGGTTGCCCTACCTGCCGCATCCGGCAAACGTGGCGGTCATCCTCAGTGTGTACGGACAGGACGAGCAGACCGTCGTCGCAGGAATTCTGCACGA
>JAQBPY010000044.1 GCA_028287285.1 Gemmatimonadota bacterium | reverse complement strand
GTTTCAGGGGGCATGGTACTTAAACTACAACTGTAGTCGAAGCGCGCAAGTGGTGGAAAGAAACAGGTCCTTCACGCCGATCCGGACGACGGTGGGATCGTTCGTGGTAAACGGCCCACTAAGATTTCACAAACAATGATCCGCGACACTGTCCCGGCAAAGTCGCCGCGATAAACTCCTGTGCAAGTCACCGCTGTCTCGGTGGGAGAACGGCGACGGCCTAGAGCCCGTCAGTGCGCTAGTCGCGCTGGCGGGTTCGCCGTTTTACGCAGCATCATTCTCGAGTGCGCGAAGCAGCAATCAATAATCGGCCTCGGATCTTCCATGTCCACACCACTTGCCGCCGCGGCTGACATTCGAGCCGGCGTCATCCTCGTCATCGACGACGAAACACAGATCAGGCGCGCCCTCTCCACGGCGCTCGCACCCGTATGCAAGCGCGTGGCGGAGGCATCCACCGGCGCCGATGGCATTGCCCGCGCCGCCTCCGAAGCGCCCGACCTCATCATCCTCGACCTCGGCCTCCCGGATATGACCGGCGTGGACGTCTGCAAGGAAATTCGCCGCTGGTCATCCACGCCCATACTGGTGCTTTCCGCGCGCCACGCCGAGCAGGAAAAGGTACAGCTTCTCCAGGCCGGCGCCGACGACTACGTCACCAAGCCCTTCAGCCTCGCCGAGCTGGTCGCCCGGGTGCAGGCGCAGCTTCGCCGCGCACGTGCATCCAGGCAGACGGCAACGACGCCCTTTGTGTACGACGGTCTCACCATCGATCTCGTGCACCGCGAAGTCCGCCGCGACGGCGCACCCATCCGCCTCACGCGCACCGAGTGGCAGCTGCTCCAGACGTTTCTGTCACACACCGGGCGGACCCTCACCCACCAGCAGATCTTTGATGCGGTGTGGGCCAAGTCCTTTGGCAACCCGCAGCAGTATCTCCGCGTCCATCTCACCAATCTCCGAAGAAAAATCGAGCGCGAACCGGCCGCGCCTCGTATGATCATCACCGAGCCCGGAGTAGGATATCGTTTCGTAATTCCCCACGAATGAAAGATTGGCGGTCAAAAGCAGGCGGATCGGTGTTTTGGGGCGGCATGCTGGCGCTGTCCACCATCATCATGCTGCCCTCGCGGGCAGACATCAACGAGACGCATCCCTCCCTCACGATGCTGCTCGTGGTCCTCGGCGGCAGCATCGCCGGCGGGCGGGCACTCGGCTTCACGCTCGCGGTCGTGAGCAGCCTGCTCATCGACTACTACTTTCAGGTACCCTACGAGCTCTTCATCGGCAATACGCCCCTCGACTGGGTCGTGCTGCTGGCGTTCCTGGCCACCGCGTTCGTGACGACGGAGCTCTTCACGCGCGCACGAAAACAGGCCGAGGCCGCCGAAGCTCGCGCCCGTGAGATCGAGGCGCTCTCCCGACTCGGTGCCGAGTCGCTGCAGTATGCCACAGCGGGCGAGACCCTCGATGCCATTGCCAGCCTGGTGCGGACCGCGACTGGTGCAGACGCATGCACCATCGTGCCCTCGACGCTTCCCACGAGCGCGCGTCCAATCGCCACGAGCGGCATCGAATCCGTTCTCGAGCGGAACGCCTCCGAGCGCGCCATCACCACGGGGCGGCCCGTCCTCGTAAGCTCCGACAATGTCGTGTTCGAGCATCCGAGCGATGATATCACCCGGACATCGGCGCTGCCCAAACGCGTGCAGCTGCTCGCCCTGCCGCTCCGCGCCGAGGAGAAGATCATTGGCGTGTTGATCGTGCGCGGCGAAGCGGCACTCGTGCTCGATCCGCCTCGACGTCGTCTCCTTGCCGCACTCGGCTACTACGCCGCGCTCGGCATCGAGCGCATGCGGCTCATGACCGAGGCGGCCAAGTCGGAAGCGCTCAGCGAAGCGCAGCGTGCGAAGAACGAAGTGTTCGCGTCGGTATCGCATGACCTTCGCACGCCGATCACCACGATCAAAGTGCTCGCGCAAAGTGGTGCGGAGCGAGGAGAGGAGTCGTCGATCGCGATCGCGGAGCAGGCGGAGCGGCTCGCGCGCATGGTGGCGGACCTGCTCGAGGTCTCGAAGCTGCGCACCGGGAGCTTCACGCTTGCACCGGAGCTGAATACTGCTGATGATCTCGTCGGTGCGGCGCTGCGTCAGGCGCAGGGCATCCTCAACGGCCGTAGGATCGACGTGCAGATCGACTTCAGCTCACCGGCACTCGTGGGCCGTTTCGACTTCGTGCACACGCTGCGCATCGTGGGTAACCTGCTCGACAACGCGCTGCGTCATACGCCGGAGGGTGGCACCGTGGAGCTTCGTGCGGAGCGCGAGGGACCCTGGCTGCTGCTCACCGTGGCCGACCGGGGCCCGGGGGTAGCCGTCGAAGAGCGTCATCGTATCTTCGAGCCGTTTTACAGGCCGGCTGATGCGACGCCCGACACGGGGCACGCGGGGCTCGGGCTGTCCATCGCGCGCTCGCTTGCCGATGTGCAGGGCGGCACTGTCGCCTACTTCGAGCGCGCGGGGGGCGGGTCGGTGTTTCAGCTCCGCCTTCCCGCGGCGGATGTGGATGATCTGTCGGACAATCTCAACGCTTGAAACACCCGTCCTTGACCACGCATGTCCTGAGCGCAGCGAAGGGCCGGCTCTTACCGCCACCTAACGACGCTGAAATTCGGGTGCGCCGAGCGCGAGGCCGATCAACTCGTTGAGCGTGGGCGCCTTGCCTGTTGGCATGGCGCCAGCCCGCGCCGCGAGCGGATTCGACCCGGACATCAGCACACTCCGCGTGTCCGCCGACATCTGCCCCTGGAACAGCGCATCGGCAATGGCGTCCACCTGCTGCTCGAGCGGTGCATCCTTGAGCGCCAGCGTAGGTGTCCAACGCGCCACGGTGATTCCAGGAATACGTCCCGCCGCAATGTTGCTGCCAAAGTTGATGCGCGACAGTACCGCCCCCGTGTTCATCCACGATTCTGCATCATCGGGCCAGCCATCGGGCGTCTGATGCCCATAGATCTGTTGCCCCAGCGTTGCCGCGAGTTGAACCGACCGCGCCGCAGTATCGGGCACACCCTGCATCGCACGATACGCACTCGCCACCAGCTCGTACGGCGTCTTCACCTTCGCGCGCACCGACGATTTGCGATAGAACTCCGGGCTCGAGACGATCAACGCGAGCACCTGGCGGATGTCTCCATCCGTTCGTGTAAATTCGTTCGCCGCGCGTTGAACGAGCGCCGGTGGCGCCGAATCGGACACGAAGTGCCGCACGAGCTTGCGTGCGATGAAGCGCGCCGTGCTCGGATGACGAGCGATGATGTCGAGCACCTCATCTCCGTCTTCCACGCCGCGCCCCGCGGGCAGCGCGTGGCCGAGCACGAGCTTCGTGTCGGCATCGTGTGCGTTGGCGTTGAAAATGAACCCGCCCCCTTCACGCGGTGTCTGCAAGCCCCACCCTGTCAGCGCACGCGCGACGTTGATCACGTCGCCCTGCGTGTACCCCCCGTCCACGCCAAGCGTGTGGAGCTCCATGAGCTCGCGTCCATAGTTCTCGTTCAATCCACCGCGCCGCCGCGATGCATTGGTGCGAATGCGTTGCGAGTCTGCCGCCGTCTTCGCCTTGCCGAGGTTGACCGAGGCAGGAAGGGTGAGATGGCTGGAATCGGCCGTGCTCTGGTAGTTGTCGAGATACCACAGCATCGCCGAGCTGTGTGCAACGGCGCCCAGAAGCTCGCGAAACTTGCCCAATGCGTGCGGGCGGATGACGTCGCGGTCGTACTCCAGCAGCGTGAATTGCGTGGGCATTTTGTTGCGCCACACCGAGAAATGATTCTCCCAGAAGTCCACCATGAGCTCCTCGAGCTGATGGTCGCCCACCACGGCACGCGTCAACTTCGCGCCGTTGTACTGCGCCACGCGACGGTTGCCGAGGTCCGTCATGTTCCTGTAGCGGATGCTGTCGTCGCCGGTGAGCGAGTACCTGGCCGTGTCGGCGAGGCCGAGCTCCTTGCGTCTCCGACGAATGAAGATGTCCTGTTGGGGACTCGAGTCCACGAGCGCACGAAGAGGCATTGTGAGCACGGACACATTCGCGAGCACGCTGTCGGCAGTATGATCGGGCCAGTTCTCCGGCGTGAGCTGCCGAACGAGCCAATGGTCGAGGCCTTCATGAAGCACGGCCGCGGCCTCACCGGGCCGGGGACCAAAGGTGAGCCGGTCGAGGGCCTGTTTCACCTGCTGGTCCACCCCGAGCTCGCGCGGCTCATCTCGGCCGGCCAGCACGGGCTCCGGCACGACCAGCGGCGGAGAAGAATGACCGCACGCCCCGAGCATCGATGCGACAGCGAGTGCGACCACGATTCGTGAGAAACCGTTCATCATGATGCTATACGAGAATGGGTGATGCGCCGATACTGATGGAGCACGTTACATACCCCACCGCGGTGTGACCGCATAAGGTTTCGACCGTCTTCAATCGAAAGTACCATGTCCGTTTCCACGTTCGAGAGCCAGCCTGCCACGATGCGCACGTACCCCGAGACCTTGCCGGCGAAACTGCGCGTCCTCGTGGTCGACGACAATGATTCCGTCGCCACGGCCATTGCAGCGCTGTTGGCGACTCGCGGATACGACACGGTGAAGGCCAGCAGCGGGGACGTGGCGCTCGCGCATCTTCGCGACGAGTATTTCGACGTCCTGCTCTGCGACGTGAAGATGCCGAGGATGTCAGGTCTCGAGGTGTTATCGGAATCTCTTCGCATCGACGTCGACCTTCCAGTGCTGATGCTCACCGGCATGGGCGACGCCAACAACGGCCGCGAGGCGTTGAAGCGCGGTGCGATGGATTATCTCAGCAAACCCATCGAGCTCGACGAGCTGGACCAGGCGGTGGGCAGTGCCGCGCGCGACCGCCGAACCCGCATTGACGAGCAGCGCTCCGCCGAGCTGAGCACGAAGGAGCTGGAGCTCGTTGACGGCCCGCTGAATGGGCGGAAGGTCCACCTGCACGGGCGCAGTCTGAGACTATGGGTGGCCCTGCAACCCGATGGCGAACATGTCTGGGGCGCGAGTGATCCGGCCACAGGTGTTCCCGCTGGAGCTCGCCTGCTTGGCTCGTATGGCCTTGCGCCCGATGAAAGCGCGCTCAACTGGACGGCGAAGCCCGACTAATATTGCCGCTAGGCGTCCTTTTCCGCCGCGGCCCAGCTCTCGGCGAGTGCTTTTTCCTTCGACAGCGTCACTACGGCACCATTCACGGTGATGCGCAGGAACGGGCTGTGGTGATATCCGCCCACGAGCACCGCGCGCGTCTTGAGTGAGAAGACTCGGCCCGAGCGTGAGATCTCGTACAACGCCTCATAACCCTTGAGCGGTGTTCGCTCCTCGAGCTCGGCGTTTTTCTGCGCGCGGCTGGAGTTCTGGAGCTCCAGCTTTCGGCGCCGGTTGGCGTGATGATGTCGGGAGTCGCGTTGGGCCATGCCTGTAATCTAGCTGGCGTCTCGCGTCCCGTCCTTTGCTGCGCTCAGGGCGACCGCGTGTGTCATGAGCGGCTCAAGGATGCTTGTACACCTTGCCGCCCTTCATCACGAATACCACGCGCCCCAGTGCAGTGATGTCCTTTGTGGGATCGCCGTCAACGGCAATGATGTCCGCTTGGAATCCCGCCGCGATTGAACCGATTTCTGCACCGAGCCCCATCGATTCCGCATTCAACGACGTCGCCGAGATGATTGCCGCCATGGGAGACTGGCCGCCCTCCTTTACCCGGCAGGTCAGCTCTTCCGCATTTCGCCCATGTGCGCCGGCCACGGCGTCCGTGCCGAACACGACCTTGAGATTCGGCGTGCGAGACGCGAGGCGTATCACATTCGCCGCCGTCGGCAGCGCCTTTTCCATGGATGCGAAGCCCGCCTCGTTGTAATTGCCGATGCCGTCGTACTTCTCGCGGTTGTCCAGGTAATTGTGGAAGACCAGCCCGCACTGCGGGTCGAAGTAGGTGCCGCGCGCGGCCATGAGATCGAGCACCTCCTGCGTGACGAAGACGCCGTGTTCGATCTGCGTGCATCCGGCCAGGGTCGCTGCCTTCGCGGCTTCTGCACTGTGGGCATGTACCATCGTCCGCAGCCCGATCGCTTTCGCCTCGCCGCAACCCGCCGCCAGTTGCTCGTCGCTCCAGGTCTGCTTGCCGCCGTCCCGAATACTGGCCGACGCAAAGATCTTGATGAAGTCGGCGCCCTCGGTCTTTCGACGTCGGATGATGGCGCGGATGGAGTCCGGGGTGAGCCGGTCGCTGGTGAGCGGTTGGAGAGACGTCAGAATTCGGGGACCCGGAATGACGCCGCGTGCGATGGCGTCGCGCAGGGGTGCGTCGGCGTTGGCGCCCGGGCTCGCAATCGTCGTCCAGCCGGCAAGAAGTGTGGTCTGCGCATTCCCCGCCGCCGCGAGTGACTCGTCGATAACCGTTTCACCGTCCTGGCCCGAATGAAACCGGTCTTTCTTGTTGAAGTACCACCCAACATGGTCATGTCCGTCGATCAGTCCGGGCAGCACCGTGTAGCGCGTGAGGTCGTATGTCACCCCGGGCGATTTCCTGCCACCAACGGCCGAGATCGTCCCGCCCACCACCGTGATCGTACTGTTGGAGGTCGATCCGCCGCGGCCGTCGAGGAGCCGGCCGGCGCGGATCGTGACTGTCTGTGCCTCGATCGATGTGGCGAAGAGCAGAACGAACGCCAGATTACGCATGTGACCTCTTCAATGGTGTCATCCCGCACGTGCTGTGCGCTTGATGTCATCCCGCACGCGTTGTGCGCGTGTCGGGACATTGCTGTACCGTGATCGTGGCCGACCACCAGCGCGGCGATGGAATTTCCCGACACTCACTTCGTTCGTGCGGGATGACAGAGTGGGGTTGTTGCCAATGATTTGTCATCCCGCACGCGCTGTGCGCGTGTCGGGACATACTGCACCGTGATCGTGGGCAGCTACCATCGCGGCAATAGATTCCCCACAGAACAAGAGCTGTTCGTACAGGATAACAGAAGATGGAAAACAGAGCCAGAAGTACGGATGAGAACATAGCTCACAAGGAGCAGCAATGAAGCACCACATCGCCGCGGCACTCCTCGTAATTGCTCCGTACGCGGCCCTGGCACAAGCCCCGCCGGAAATCCGCTTCGACGCCAACGTCGAGCCCCTGACGCTGCCGGCCGGCATGAACTTCGGCGAAGTCGTGGGCATCTCGCTCAACTCGAAGAAACACGTGTTCGTGTTCACGCGCACCGGCGAGCGAAGCACCGTCCACGGCGCGTCCGCCTCGCAGCTCTTCGAGTTCGACAACACGGGCCGATACCTGCGAGAAATCGGCAAGGACCTCTACGGCTTTGCCTTCGCACACACCGTACGGGTCGACAAGGACGACAACATCTGGACCACCGACGAAGGCACGAACACGATCGTGCGGTTCAACCCGGCGGGACGCGTCACGATGGTGCTCGGCCGCCGCGAAGAGGCTGTCGAAGCGGCGGCACCTCCCGCACCGGGCACGCCGCCGCGTCCGGGCTGGGGCACGTTCAACCGCCCCGCAGACATCGCGTGGGACCTGAACGGCAACATCTTCGTCGCGGACGGCTACGGCAACTCGCGCGTCGTGAAGATTGACCGGAACGGCAAATGGCTGAAAACGTGGGGCACGCGCGGCAGCGAGCCCGGACAGTTCAACATCCTGCACACCATCGCCAACGACGCCAGAGGCAACATCTACATCATCGGCGATCGCACGAACCGCCGCATCCAGGTGTTTGATCCGGAGGGGAATCCGGTTCGCATCATCACCGTGGACGTCCCATTCAACAAGGAGCCCGACGTGATGCTCGGCGCAGCTCCCGGCAGTGGCAGCAATCCGCTTGCCGTTTCGGGCGCGCCCTGGGCGATCTGCATCACGCCAGGTCCAACGCAATTCCTGTACGTTGCCGACGCCGTGCCAGGCCGCATCTACAAACTCACGCTTGACGGTAAGGTGTTAGGCGTACTCGGCGAGGCTGGTAAGCAGGCAAGGCAGTTCGGATGGATCCACCAGATGGCATGTCCATCAGAGAACGAGATCTGGGTTGCCGAAATTCTCAACTGGCGTGTACAGAAGCTCGTACTCCACTGAAACGGTCGTCCTGAGCAAAGCGAAGGACCTGCTTTCTCAGCACAATGAACACACAGGTCTTCGCCATGCTCAGGACGGCAAAATGAATGTTAGACTAACAATAGCACTCCTGTTAGCATCCGGCACACTCGGCGCACAGTCCACGCCACTCAAGGTGACACGAACGTCGCCAACCGGCGATGCGCTGGTGACGTCCCGGGTCACCGTTACCTTCGACCGTCCCGTCGCAGGCTCACTCGACCGGACCGTCGACGCCGGCTCCATCGTGCACGTCGAGCCGGCGATCCCCGGCAAGCTCGAGTGGCGCGACCCGGTCACCATTCGCCTCGTGCCATCCGCGCTGCTGGTGCCCGGACGCGAATACACGGTCACCATTGCCAACACCTTCAAGGCGATGGACGGCAGCGCGCTCGCGGAGCCATATCGGTTCAGCTTTCGTGTGGGCGGACCCACCTTGTTGACTGGATCGCCGGTGGGCAGAAGCGAAGGTGGACGCACATTCCCGGCGCACATCACGCCAACACAGAAGTTCGACGTCGTCTATTCGTCACCCGTCGACCTCACGAAGCTTTCGGCCACCGCATTCGTTGAATTCAACAACGCCTGCGCCGGCGAGAAAATGATCAGGCTCGCCGCCACAAACCAGCGGCGCATCCGCGACAACGACCCGTACGCCATCAAGGAGGCCGGCAGCTACGACCGCGATCACACCACGGACTCGCTGCGGCGCGTCGTACAGCTCACGCCACAGAGCCCGCTCCCGCACGGATGCGCTGGTGATCTCGTCATTCCCGCCGAGGTGAGTGAGAATGCGACAAGGGCGCCCGCACGCTGGTCGTTTGCGACATACGGTGAACTCAGGCTGAGCAAGATCACCTGCGGCTGGAACAACGACACCACGTGTGCAACCGGACCACTCACCGTGGAGTTCACGAATCCGGTACGTGGGGCAGAAGTGCTGCGGCGCGTACACCTGCTGCCCGCGGCGAAGTTCGTCATCCGGGACACCATTTCCGACGCGACCTCCTGGGTGCTCGACGGCAAGCTCCAGATGCATACGAACTATGCAGTCGTCGTCGACACATCGATACGCGACATCTTCGGACAACCACTGCGCGGCAATCCGGCAATGGCCTATCGCACCACGGGATACGATCCGTCGCTGAGTCACGCGTCGGGCCGCATCACCGTCGAGCGCGTGGGGTTCCGCACGCTCGCGGTGCAGCACGTGAACGTCGACACCCTCGTTGTCACCATGGCCCAGATCCCCGATACGCTCGAAGCCATGATGCTCAGCCTGTCGGCATGGGGAAATGACTCCCTGTGGGCAAAGCTGCGCGGAGCCAGCGTGCAGCGCATCGGGGTGCGCTCCATTGCCGATCGTCCCATGATCACCGGCATCCGCCTGCCCACGCTCAATGCCATGCGTCCACGAACACCTACCTTGTTCGCGGTAAAGGTCGCGGGCGTCACGGGCAAGAAGGAAAGTGTGAGCCCCCGTCCCATTTCGCTCATCCAGGTCACCGACCTCGGCGTCCACGCGAAGATCGGTGTGTCGGAGGGAGTTGTCTGGGTCACCGGCATCAGCGACGGATCCATCAAGGCCGGCGCCACGGTGGTCGTGCACAACACGCGCGGCAAGATCCTCGCGACGGCAAAGACCGATGCGCAGGGCATCGCACGATTTGCAAAGCTCGTGGACCCGGACATGCGTGCGGCGCCGGCGAGCGGTGGAGCGGACGAAAGCGAAGAGATGCCGGCTGCGGGCTTTGAGGGCTACGTCTCCGTCACATCGGGAACCGATCGCGCCATCACCGCCATCAACGAATGGGATCCAGACCTCGCGCCCTATCACTTCAACGTGAGCGGCGCGTCCTTCGACGAACGCATTGCCGTGGCCGGCGCGGTCTTCACGGAACGCGGCATCTACAAACCGGGTGAACGTCTCTACTCCAAAGCCATTGTTCGTGACGGTGCCTTAGGCTCGCTGCGTGCCGCGCCCCGCGGCGATTCCGTGAAGTTCGTATTTCACGATCGTGAGGGCGGCGTACTGCGCGAAACGACCGTTCGACTCTCCGAATTCGGAACCGCGGACTGTACGCTCGATCTGGGTGGCGCGTCTGCCGTGGGGGAGTATCAGCTCAACCTGCAGGCGAAGCGCCTTGGGCAGTGGCGATCAATTGGACGCACGAGCTACCGTGTGGCCGAGTACCGCCCGCCCGAATTTCTCGTCGATCTGGCCGCGGACAAGACCACCAGGTTTCCTGGCGACAAGCTCACGGCGACGGCCCAGGCGCGTTATCTCTTTGGAGCGCCGATGGGCCGCGCCGAGATCATCTTTTCGGCGCGGCAGGTTCCGGTATATGCGTGGGAGCTGGAAATTCCCGGCGTGGACGGCTGGTACATTGGCGACTCCGGCTCGTGGTGGGAAGATACCAAAACCGAAACGGCCGACGTCTTCGCCAGCAAGGCCGACACGCTGGATGCCACCGGCACGCGCGCGTACACCATCGATCTGCCTGAGTCGAGCAAGGGACGCGCATCGCGTGTGACCATCGATGCCACCGTCACCGACGTCAACCGGCAGGTGGTTGGGACGAGCGCCAGCACCATCGTCCATCCGGCAGAGTTCTACGTTGCCGCCAGAACGAAGAGCGACGAGTACTTCTGGAAAGCAGGTACGCCGCAAGCGGTCAGTGTGGTTGCCGTGAGACCGGACGGGCAGAAAGTCACCGGGGTCAGGATTGCCGGCACCATTGTCCGGCGTGAATGGCATCGGGTGCGTCGCGAGCGGGAGGGCGTTTCCGAAGTCGTGGGTGACTGGGTCTCCGATACCGTCGCACACTGTGCGATCACATCCGCCGCCACCGAGGTGCCGTGCACCTTCACCCCAAAGGAGGGCGGTTCGTACACGCTCACGCTGTCCGCGACCGACCGCAGGGGACATGTGGCGAAGACCACCATGCAGCGCTGGGCGTCGGGCGCCGGCTGGGTGCCATGGAGTGACGAAACGCAGTTCAAGATGGACGTCATTCCCGATCGAACGCGATACGCCATCGGCGACACGGCCACCATCATGTTCGCGTCGCCATTCGTGGACGCGGAAGCCTGGATCACCGTGGAGCGCGAAGGGCTGATCGAGCAGCGCCGACTGCGGATCACCTCGGGCTCCACGACGCTCAAGTTCCCGATCAGCGAAGCGTATGCCCCCAACGCATTCGTGTCGATCATCGTTGCGCGCGGGCGCAGCGCGAAGCCTGGGTACGCCGACGATCTCGGACGTCCCACCATTCGTGTGGGGTATGCGGAGCTGCGTGTCACGCCCGAGGCCAAGCGGCTCACCGTCACGGTGAGTCCCGAAAAGGCCGACTACCGGCCCGCCGACACCGCGCGCGTTCGCGTGCAGGTGCGCGACAAACAAGGCCGCGGCGCGCGCAGTGAAGTCACGCTGTGGGCGGTGGATGAAGGAGTGCTCGCCCTGACGGGCTTCAAGACGCCTGATCCACTCGACCTCATCTATCGCGAGCGCGGGCTCGGCATGCGGCTCGCGAGCAACATGTCGACCATCGCGCCGCAGGTGCCCGAAGGCGAAAAGGGATGGCGTGAGCCTGGCGGCGGCGGTGGTGTGGCCGGTGCGGACATCCTCCGCTCGCGCTTCAAGACAACCGCCTTTTTCCTTGGCTCGGTGGTCACGGATGCGCAGGGCAATGCGACGGCCACCGCCGCGCTGCCCGACAATATCACCACGTTTCGGGTGATGGCCGTGGCGGTCACGGCCACCGATCGGTACGGGAAAGGCGAATCGAAGATGCTCGTGACGCGGCCGCTCATTGCCCGGCAGGCGCTGCCGCGCTTCGTCAGGCCCGGTGACGACTTTACTGGCGGCGCCGTGATCAATCGTCGCGACGGCGCCGCCGTGGGCGTGAATGTGCGCGCCGCCGCAACCGGCGCGACGTTGAACGGTGGTGCGGAGCAGAGCGCGACGCTCGCGGCGCAGCGAGGGGCAGAGGTGCGCTTCCCGTTCAAGGCCGCGCGCGCCGACAGCGCGTCCTTCCGGTTCGACGTGAGCGACGGAAAAAGCGCCGACGCCGTTCGTGTCACGATTCCGGTGCGGCCTGCCCACCACCCCGTCGTGTACACGCTGGCAGGGTCCGTGCGCGACACAGCCACCATCGATCTGCCGCTGCCCGCCGGCATCGATCCCGAGCGCTCGCGGCTGTCGTTGAGCATTGGAGTCTCGCCACTGGCGACCGTGCGCGGAATGCTCCGCGAGCTGCGTGTCTACGAGTACTATTGCTCGGAGCAGGTGATCAGCGCGGCAGTGCCCATCATCGCACTGTTCCGCGCACAGAAGGAAAGAGGTGGAGAGCAGCTGAAGGGAAATCCGCGCGCCGAATTGGCGCGTGCCGTGGACATGCTGAGCGGACGTCAACGCGTTGACGGGGGCATTGGATACTGGTCCGCGCAGGACTGGACGAGCGCCTGGCTCAGCGCATACGCCGGCATCGTGATGCTCGACGCACGTGATGCGGGTGCCGGCGTGAAAGTCGACACGGTGGTTCTGCGACGTCTGGCCGACTATCTCACGGCAGACCTTCATGGAAAAGCCGAGGGGTTCAGCCCCGTCGCGAGCTGGATGGAGGGGAGCGGCGGGCGGCTCCGCGAGGAAGTGGCCGCCGTGGATTTCCTGAGTCGCTACGGCAAGCCCGACGTCGGCTCCGAGAACGAGCTCGTACGCAACTCCGCGCAGCTAAAGATCGAAGACCGCACTCGGCTGGCTGAAGTGCTGATGCGTCGCAAGCAGACGACAACCGCGCGCACGTTGATGGAACCCACGTGGGCCCTGCTGCGCGTGGAAGGGCGTCGCGCCCAGCTGCCCGATTCGGCACGGGCAAACTTCTACTTCGATTCGCGGATGCGGCCCTATGCACGCATCCTCACCGCCACGCTCGCGATCGACCCCGAGCATGCGATGGTCTGGCCGCTCGCGGAAACACTCGCGCAGCAAACCCGCCTCGACGCAGCAGGCTGGTTCTGGAACACGCAGGACTTTGCATCGGCCGTGTCGGCGCTGTCCATGCTGGAGCGTGTGCGACGCGCGCAGCCTGAACGCACGATTCACGTGCGGGCGGGCGATCGCGTGCTGTTCGCTGGCGCCGCGAACGTGCAGGCTGCAATGCGCGATTCGAGTATTGCGTTGACGGGACTGCTGGCCAACACAAAGTCGCTGCGCCTTTCACTCGATGCAGGGCCGGGACAGGGCTCGGTCTACTACTATTTGTCGGTCACGGAAGTGCCCGTGAAGCCGCCCGTCACGCCGGAGGACCGCGGCATCCAGGTGGAGCGGTGGTACGAGCGCGTGGCTGGCGGTGCGCCGCTGTCCACGGTGGCAGAAGGCGAGCTGGTGCGCGTGCGGCTGCGCGTGACTGTACCCGCGATGCGGTATTTCGTCGTGCTGGATGATGCCCTGCCTGCCGGTCTCGAAGCCATCGATCTGAGTCTTCGCACGGCGTCGGCATCACCCGGGCCAGGTGTTGCGCCGTCAAGGGAGAACACGGACCACGAAGACATCGAACGCTCGCCGTGGTACGGCAGCTGGGATTCCGGCTGGTGGTCCCCCTTCGATCACCGCGAGCTGCGCGACGATCGCGTCGTCTACTCCGCGAATCTCATGTGGCCCGGCACGTATACGGCCACCTACATCGCCCGTGCCACCACGCCCGGCACCTTCATTCGCCCCCCGGCGCATGCGGAGGAGATGTACAACCCCGCGGTAAACGGCCGCAGCGATGGCGGCACGTTCGTGGTAACGGCAAAGCCGGGTGCGCGATAGTGAAAATCCAGCGCTTCAAAGGCAAGTCCTTCACTTTGCTCGTACTAGCGGTGCTCGCGATGGTTGCGCCGGTGGTGTGGATCGCGCTGCCGCTCCCGCAACAGATGACCGCGCGCCCGAAAAACGCGGGCGTCACCATCACCGACCGCAATGGTCTGCCACTCCGCTCCACCCGCGCGAAAGACGGAAGCGTTGAACAATGGGTCGCATACGAGCACATCGACCCGGACGTCATCAACGCATTCGTCGCCGTGGAGGACGGGCGCTTCTGGGATCATCACGGCGTCGACGTCCGCGCCATCGCGCGCGCGGTACGCGAAAACATTCTCGAGCAGCGCGTCACCTCGGGCGCATCGACGATCACCATGCAGCTGGCGCGCGTGCTGCATCCAACGCCGCGCCGCTTCACCGGCAAGCTCACGCAGGCCATGTGGGCGCTGCGGCTGGAAGCGCACCTGAGCAAGCAGCAGATCCTGGAGCAGTACCTCAACCGCGTGCAGCTCGGACAGGCAACGGTGGGTGTGGGCGCCGCAACCGCACTCTACTTCAACACCTCTGCCTCCGCGGTCAGCCTCGGCCAGGCCGCCACGCTGGCCGGTGTTGCCCACGCACCATCGCGTGACAACCCATATGTCTCCCCGCGCCGAGCGGCGAGCCGGCGCGCGTACGCGCTGCGTCGGATGAGAGCGTTGGGGCTCATATCGAACGAAGAGCTCACGCGCGTGCGCGACGAGCGGCTGCGCGCTGATGCACGCGCCCCGCAATTCTTCGCTCCGCACTTCACCACGCGCGTGGTGTCGTGGGCATCGCAGGATTCCTCGCATGCCGCGAGCATCCGGACGTCGCTTGACCTCGAGCTGCAGACGTCGATCGAGGCAGAGGTGCGGCACACCGTGGAGATGCTGAAGGACCGCGGCGTGGAGCATGCGGCCGCCGTGGTGCTCGACAACGCAACGGGCGAGATACGCGCGTGGGTGGGCTCGCCGGACTTCTGGGATCCGAACGACGGCCAGACGGACATGGTCGTCTCCGCCAGACAGCCGGGATCGGCGCTCAAGCCGTTCCTCTACGGTATTGCCCTGGACCGCGGCCTCACGGCGGCAACGGTGCTTCCGGACCTGCCCAAGGCATACAGCACCTCCACAGGCAGCTACTCACCGCACAACTATGACCGGCGCTTTCGCGGACCGGTGCGTGCCCGGGAATCGCTGGCGAGCTCATACAATGTTCCGACCGTGGAAGTCGCTGCGAGAATTGGAGTTAGCTCACTGTTACAAACGTTGCGACTGTCCGGATTCCGGTCACTTCAGCGCGACGCAGAATATTATGGGCTCGGTCTCGCGCTGGGCAATGGAGACGTCACCCTCCTCGAGCTGGCGAATGGATATCGCATGCTGGCCAATGGCGGTGCATGGAAGCCATGGAGCTGGAAGGTGGGGTCGGCGGCCAGTGAAACGCGCGTGATCTCGCCCGCAGCGAGTGCCATCATCCTCGACATCCTGAGCGACGCAAATGCCCGGATTCCGGGCTTCGGCCTCAATACGCCTTTCGATTTCCCATTTCCTGTTGCCGTGAAGACGGGCACGAGCCGCCACTTTACCGACAACTGGGCAATCGCCACCACGCATGGATTCACCGTCGCCGTGTGGGCCGGCAACTTCAACGGGCATCCAATGCAGGGCGTGAGCGGCATTACCGGCGCCGGCCCGTTGCTGCACCGCGCCGTCATGGAAACCGCGAAGCACATCGCGCCGGGCGCGTTCGCTCGGCCCAATGAGGTGGGGGCCGTGAGCGTGCCCGTGTGCCGGCTGTCCGGCATGCTCGCTACACCCACCTGCGCGAAGCTCGACGAATGGTTCGTTCCCGGGTCGGCACCCACGGCGTTGGACGATTGGGAGCAGGGCGGGCACGTCACGCTCCCGGTGCAGTATGCCGACTGGGCCGCGCAGTCCATGCCGGCGGCGCGCGTGGCCTCCCTGCCTGTGGCGGGGCGGAGTGTGCCCAGCGGGTTCCGCATCACGTCGCCACGGAATGGCGACAAGTACGGGATTCCGGCAGGGACGGAGGCCGCATATGCAACCATTTCGTTGCGTGCCGCCGGGAGTGGGTCAATTCGCTGGCTGGTGGACGGCCAGCCATACAACGCGCCGCGCTGGCAGTTGAAGGCGGGCCGGCATGTGTTCCGGGCCACCTCTGCCCGCGGCGAAACCGCCGAGGCGGAGGTTGTCGTGGAGCCGTGAAGAGTTGGACTGCGGAAACCGCGGAGGGGACGTTCCGCCTTCTCGAAAACCCCGATGCTCTAGCCGGAACGCCAGCAAGGACGCCAGCTTATCCAGACACCTACCAGACTGACGATGATACTGACTTCCGCCAGGCGCGCCACGGCTCTCCTCATGACAATGCTCGCCGGATGCGGCGGATCATCCATGGGCTCGCAGCAGCCCGCGGTGCCGGTATCGGCCGGCACCAACACGCTCACATTGGCGGAGCAGGCGGCCGGCTGGCGTCTGCTGTTCGATGGTACCACCCTCAAGGGGTGGCGCGGCTACAAGCAGGCCACCGTGCCCGATGGCTGGAAGGTGGTGAGCGGGACACTCACCAAGGACAAGCCCGTTTCCGACATCGTCTCGAGCGAAGAGTTCGGCGACTTCGAGCTGCAGATCGAATGGCGCATCGGCGAAGCGGGCAACAGCGGCATCTTCTATCGCGGCACCGAGGACTTCGAGCACATCTACTGGAGTGCGCCCGAGTACCAGCTGCTGGATGACATCAAGGCCGCCGACAACAAGACGCGTCTCACCTGTGCCGGCGCCGCGTATGGCCTGTATCCGGCCCCCGAAGGACACCTGAAACCCGTTGGCGAATGGAATGTGACGCGCATCGTTGCCAGGGGGGCGCACGTGGAGCATTGGTTGAATGGTTTCAAGATGGTCGAATACGAATTGTGGAGTCCGGATTGGGAAGCAAAGGTCAAGGCCAGCAAGTTCGGCGAGTGGCCGGGTTACGGGCGCTCGAAGCGTGGGCACATTGCCATGCAGGGAGACCACACCGGTTCCCTGGCGTTTCGTGGTATCAAGATTCGCCCCTTGAGCTGAGTCCAGCCGGGTCGACGTGACGCTCCTCCAGTACAGAGCGCTCACGCAGGCGGGGCGGCGTGAAGCCGGTGTCGTCGACGCGGCTACACCCGATGCGGCAACGGCGGAGCTCCGTGCGCGCGGGCTGATCGTGCTCGATGTGAAGCCGGCGGATGCGCCGGCAGGACTGTTCGGCGCGCGCATCCGCAGCAGCGACCTCGCCGAATTCACGCGAGCGCTCGCGGCACTGTTGCCGGCTGGTCTTCCATTGCCGCGCGCGCTGAGTGTCGCGCGCGACATTGCGCCGGGCTCCCTTCGCGATGCGCTGGCCGATGTGCAAGCACGTGTGGAGCGAGGCAGCACCTTTGCCGATGCGCTGGCCGCGCATCCGCTCGCGTTTCCCGCGTCGTACACCGGTCTCGTGCGCGCGGGCGAAAGCGCCGGCAGTCTCGCCGACTCGGTGCGACGTCTGGCCGACGCGATCGAATCGGAGCAGGAATTCCGTGCAAAGCTCGTAACGGCCGCGATCTATCCCACGCTGCTGGCATTCGTGGGCGGTGGAGCGATACTCGTGCTGCTGTTGATCGTGCTGCCAAGGTTTGGTGCGTTGTTCGCGGCGTCCGGAAGTGCCGTTCCCGCCTCCACCGCGTTCGTGCTCGCGATCTCGAACGTCATGCGCGCGAACGCCGTGGCGCTCATCGTGGTGGGTATCGCCGTCATTGCGTTCACGTCATGGTTTGCGACGTCGCGCGATGCGGCGCAGGTGCGGTCGCGTGTATTTCTCGCCACGCCACTGGTGTCGGCGTTCTACCGTGAAGTGCTTGCCGCCCGTACTGCACGGGTCATCGCCATCCTGCTGGGCGGTGGTGCGACATTCCTTTCGGCGCTCGACGACGCGGCGCGTTCCATTGACGATCCGTCTGCGCGCAACGAAGTAATTCGCATTCGGGCGCGCGTGCGCGAGGGAATGAGCCCGGCGGCGGCTGTTGCCGAGGGCACCATTTTTCCGCCGGTGTTCGCGCGACTCGTTGCCGCGGGAGAAGAGTCGAGCCAGCTCGAGGCCTTCTTTGGCAAGGCCGCCGACCTGTTCGAGGAGCGAGCGAAACGTGCGGCCGCGCGCTTCGTCGCGCTGGCAGAGCCCGCGCTCATCGTCATCTTCGGATGCATCGTGGGGTTGATTGCGCTGGCGCTCGTGCAGGCCATCTACGGCATCAACGTCACGCCAATGCGAGGCGCACGATGAAGCAGCGCGCGGCATTCACGCTGCTGGAGCTGATGATCGTGCTCGTCATCCTCGCGATCACCGCCGGTGCGGCGGTTCCTGCATATCTGTCGCGGCAACCGGGTACGCGGGAGCGCCAAGCCGCTGGTGATGTGGTCGAGCTGCTCATGCGGGCACGCGCGTTCGCGCGGGAACATGGTGTGACCGCCTCGTTCACGCTGTCGCCGGCGGATGGAAAATATTGGCTCGTCACGCATGATTCGCTGGGCGCGGGCACGGTCGTATTACCGAGCGGTGTACGGTTCGGCGAAGCCCTGCCGTCGCGCATGGAATGTCGTTTCGAGCCGGCTGGAATGGCAACACCGTGCAGCATTCGCATCCGCGGCGTGCGCACTGTCGTTGTTCGCGTAAACGAGTGGAGTGGCGAAATTCGCGTCGACGATGACCAGCAGAGGTAATCGGGCGGGCTTCACGATGCTCGAGGCGGTGGTGGCACTGGCCATCGTGGCACTGGTGTGCGTGGGCGTGCTCGCGGCTTATGGCGCCGCACTCCGCGCCGACGTAACCGCCGCTGACCGGCTTCCCCTTTCGGCGCTCGCGATAGAGCGTCTTGCGCGCATTGACCTCGACGACGGCGCACTTGATCGGCTGCCGGACTCGCTCGTGCACGGAACCTTCAGTGCGCCATACGCAACCGCGACATGGACGGTTGCGACGGCACGCGTTGCGACGGCACGCGTTGCGCGGGCGGCTGACTTGTTCGACGTGGCCGTGCAGGTGCGCGACGGCAATGACGTGTTCACGCTCCGCACGCGCCGGTACCGCGCCACTCCATGACGCATCCCAGGCGAGGCATGACGCTCCTGGAAGTCATCGTGGCGCTGACCGTTGCAGGCGCTGCACTTGCCGCGGGGGCAGGTGTCCTTGGCTTCCTCACCGACCAGCAGGATCGCAACGGCACCCAGGCCATGGCCTCGGCCAACGCAATCCGCGGCACATTGCGCGAGTGGATCAGCGGCGCACAGCTTACCACCCAGGGTGACGCGCCATTCCGCGGCGTGTCGTCGACACGGCTGATGACCAGCCGCGACACCCACGCCGGCGACGAGCTCACCTTTGTGACGAGCGCGCCCACAGACGTTGCTTCGAGCGGCACGGTCGTGCACCTGCGCATGGCGCGCCAGGATGAGGCATTGAAAGGTCTCGTTGCCGAGCTCACGCCGTGGCGAACAGGCGGCTCTCCAACAGTTGTTGGGGTCGCCCCGGATGCGGCCGGACTGCAGATTCGCTACTTGGGCAGTGTGTATGGGGGTCGAGCGTGGGAAAAAGACTGGGTTACCACGTCGGTGCTGCCGGCGGGTGCGCGGCTGGAAATTCAATTTCCGGCAACGCCCGACGCCAATGACCGCGCCGCAAATGCGCTGCTCGGCATCCCGATGACCATCGCGCTGGGGGTACGCCGATGACGCACCGGCGGAGCGGATTTGCCCTGATGGCAGCGCTGTGGCTCGTTGTCCTCGTCGGAATAACCGGCTACGAGCTTTCCGTTCGATCACGCGCGCGGCGGCTAGCGATCGCGAACTCTCTGGAGGCGGTACAAGCCAAAGGAGCTGCTGAGGCTGCTTCGCAGACTGCGCAGGCAGTTCTAGCGCTCTTGCTGAAGCAGAATCAGGCAGATCCATGGCGTCAACTGACCGGATTCCGGGCAGACACCAGTAGCTTTGGTGACGAACGTGCCATGGCCCGCGTCGTTGACGTGGGCAGCCTGCTCCAGATCAACCGGGCGTCCGAAGACGACATCAGACGACTGCTGGCCGCCCTGCCGCTCGACGCCGGCGACGCCGATCGTCTGGCGCAATGCATCATGGACTGGAAGGACGCCGACAATGCGCGCCGGGGTCGAGGAGCCGAGCGGGACGATTACCTTGTGATGGGCGCGCGCGTTCTCCCTCCTAACGCGACCGTCGCATCCATTGAAGACCTCAGGAACGTGAACGGCGTGACGTCTGCCCTGTATGCGCGATTTTCACTGTACGTTACCGTACATGGGTCTGGCAAGATCAACGTCAACTCTGCGCCACGCGTCGTGCTCCGCTCCCTTGCCGGGCTCACGGATGAGGCCATCGATGTACTGTTGGCGACCCGCCAATCCACACGGCCAATTCGGTCCATGGAAGAGCTGATGCAGCGAGTGTCGTCCGGCTCGCGCGCCGCATTGCTCAATGCCGGCTCCGAGCTCGCGGGCAAGATCATATTCGACACCCGGCAGGTTCTCATCGAGTCCGATGGGTGGGTTGTGGGGAGCCCCGTGCGCTCGCACATGAGTGTGGTGGTGGAACGGTCAGGTGACGCAATGAATATCGTTGCCTCACACGTGGTGCGATGAGCAGCACGCGGACTGTTGGCGTCGCACTGGATGGCACGAGACTGACCATCGTCTGGCGGACCACCGCCACAGCGCAGGACTGGCGCACGAATAGCGTTGCGTGTGACGCGACTGCGGCGAGCGTCGCGCGCGCCGTGAGCGAGCTCACTGGAGACAGTGGACAGTGGAGCATGGCAAATATCTCGCTCATGCGGCCACTCGCGAACATGCGCACGCTGCGCTTTCCCCGCATGCCCCGGTCCGTGATGGCGCGCGTGCTCGAGCGCGACTGGGCGCGATATGTCATCGGCATTCGGGCAACGCCACATACCGTGGCCGCCAGAGTGGTGGACCAGCAACACTGGCGCGCCACCTTTGCTCCAACGGAAACACTGGATGCGCTTGCGACGGCCGCAGACGTGCACGGCTGGAAAAACGTCCGCGTGCTCGGCAGCGACGACGCGATTGCCATGGTCGCACGTACGCTCAGTGCAGATGCGCGCGATGCGGCCGGAGTGTTCGTCCTTGTCTGCGACGGCGATGGTCCCACGGACGGCGTGTACCTGCGGAACTGGGAGCCCGTCGTGGGGCGTCGGTTTGCCGCGAGCGCAACGGACGACGATGCCGTCGCGTTCATTGCCGCGGTCTCCTCGGAGGGTGCGGAGTCACAGCAGGCATTGCGTGCATCCGTCATCATCATTGGCGCAACATCGCGCGCGACGGCACTCGTGCGTGCGGTGAGCACGAGCAGTCGTCGCGCGGGATGCGTCGACATCGGTGCGCCCGCCGGCGCATCGGCTGCGGCCATCATCGCCATCGCCGGCACGTTCGGCACGCCTTCACTCGCGATCCGCTCGCCTGTGGCGCAGCACGTGTGGCGCAAGGAAATGCGCCAGGTAACGCGGTGGCTTGCCGGTGCAGCGGCGGCGGCCTTCGTGCTGGCGTTTGTCATCGATACGTGGAGCACCGAGTCGTCGCTCGCCGATGTTCGCGCACACCGTGCGGACATTTCTGCACATGTTGCTCGCGCCATGTCGGCGCATTCCCGTGTGAATGCGATGACGACCACGCTGGCCACCCTGGCGGCTCGTGAAGCGGATGCGTCGCGTGCGAGCGATGTGATGACCGCCATCACGGTGACGCTTCCCGTGGGCGCCGCGCTCACCACCCTTTCCGTCTCGGGTGACAGCGTGTCCGTGGAAGGAGAGAGCACGCGAAGCGCCGCGGTATATGAAACGCTGCGTACGCTCCCCGTACTCGAGCGCGTTGGTCTCACCGTGCCTGTTCGACAGGAGCGGCAGGCCGGTGACGTTGCCATCGAGCGCTTTGCGTTCAATGCCCGCATCAAGCCGGCACGATGAGCACCATGCGAGCACAGGATCGGCGCGCCGTTGCCATGGGTACCGCCATCGTCCTCGTCGTTGGTGCCTATACGCTTGGCGTTCGGCCAGCGATGGCACATCTTGCCGAGTCGCATGCGATGCTCGCCGAACAGCGCGCGCTGCTCGTACGTGAGCGAGCGCTCGTTGCAGACAGTGCCCGCCTGCTGGATGTGCAGCGTACAGCAGCCAGGGCGCTTGCGGCAGAGTCCCCGAGATTGTTCGCTGGCGATTCGGTTGCGGCGACGGCGAACCTCACGTCGTTCACCACCGACATGGCAACGACAACCGGCGTTCGCCTTACGACGGTGGAGGGACGTGCGCCTCGCGCGGAGCATGGCGTCATTCAGCTTGCCGTGGACCTGCGGGGTGAGGGCAGCTGGCGGCAGGTGCTGCTCTTCGTCCATGCGCTGGAGACGTCGAGCCGGTTGGTGAACGTGGCCAGTGTGCGAATCGAGCGTGGTGCGCGCGGTGGCCCGTTGGGCGGCACACTTGTGTCAATGGCGGCAACGGTCGTGAGCTTTGCAAAGGGAACAGAATGAGAGTTCAGGACATGCTCGAATGGCCGTTGAGCACACAGGTCGCCGCTGCCGGTCTCGCACTGGGCCTCGCCGCGAACATCGCCGTCGTGACTCGGCTCGGACAACGCCATGCGACCGTTGCGGCATCGCCGAGCCTCCCGCCGGTACCGCAGATCGTGATCCACTCACCGTACGACGATCTGCTCGTTCGCTCGGCCACCAGCCGCAGTCCTTTCGACATGGACATACCAGCATCTGCCGTGGCGCACGGGCTCTCCGCGGTGCCGCCCGTAACGCAACCAGCAGCGCAGCCGCGGTTGATCGGCACGGTGGTGCAGGGTCGCGACAGCGGCTTCGTCATCGTCGAAATGCCCGATGTGGGCATGAGGCTCGTGCGGGTGGGAGAGCTCGCAGGGCAGCTGCGATTGAAGGCCGTGCGCTCGGGTCAGGCAGAATTCCAGGACACGCATGGAGCAACGGTACTGCTCAAGGCGCCACTGCCTTCGGATGTGCATCCATGAAATTGACTACCGCACTACTGGCCCTCGTTGCCACTGCTGCGAATGCACAGGACAGTGTTCGCGCCACGTCGGGTGCACGTCTCGACTTTCAGGACGCCGAGTTGCGCGCGGTGATTACGGCCATCGCTGAAGCGGGTGGTTTGAATGTCACCTATGGCGATATTCCAGGCCGTCGTGTGACACTGCACCTGCCGCAGGTCGTGTCACGTGCGGAGATGCTGCCCTTGCTGCGCAGCGTTGCCACGTCGAACGGACTTCGCGTGGTACTGGACGGAAATGTCCTGCGTGTCGAAAATGCAGAAACTCCGGCAGCGCGTGCCGTGAAGGAACCGGTGCAACTCTTCGTCTATCGGCTCAAGCATGCGCCCGCCACTCGCCTGGCAAATACCCTGCAGTCGTTGTTCGGCGGCAAGGGTGGCGCCGATGCGAGCAGTCCAGGCATGTCGCGTCCGCTCTCGGATCAGCTGCGTGCGACGCAGATTCCCATGTTCAACATCGATACCATGGGGCAGGGCCGTGCCGGGCCGGCCACGAGTACGGTGGCTGGCGTGGTGCAGGGCGACATCCAGATCGTTCCCGACGAGACCACGAATTCGCTGTTGATCCGTGCGCAGGCGGCAGACTACACCACCATTCGCCAGGCGATCGACGCGTTGGATCTCCGTCCTGCGCAGGTGATGATTGAAGTCATGATCGCAGAGGTACGGCATACGCGTACCCTGGACCTGGGCATCAACGCGAACGCGACGCGCTCTGTTGGTGGGAACCAGACCTCGGGAACGCTCACGTCGAACACGGCGGATGACTTCCTCGTTCGTCTTACCCGTGGCGGTGCCGTGTCCGTCGACATCGCGCTCTCGGCGCTGGCTACGCGCGGCGACGTGCAGATCCTGTCGCGGCCGTTGCTGCTGGCCGAAAATAATCTCGAGGCGCGCATTCTGGTCGGGAGTCAGCGTCCGTTCGTGCAGGTGTTTCGGTCGCTGCCCACGGATGGTGCGGTGCGGGATCAGGTGGTGCAGTACCGCGACGTGGGCACGTCGCTCAGTCTCATTCCAACAATAAATCCCGACGGTTACGTCAATCTCCAGGTAAAGCAGGAGGTCAGCTCCGCCACGTCCGAGCTGCAGTTCGGTGCACCCGTCATCAGCACTCGTGAGGCGACGACACATCTTTTTGTGAAGGATGCGGAGACGGTGGTGATTGGCGGTTTGGCAGACAGGCAAGTAGAGCAGACGCATTCCGGCATTCCTTTCCTGAGCGCCATTCCATGGATTGGCGGACTTTTCCGGTCGACGAACAACAACGATTCGCAGAGCGAGCTGTACCTCTTTCTCACGCCGCACATCGTGAACACCGATGAGGACGCGGCAACGCTGCGCCGGGGAATCGAGAATCGTCTGGACGCCGTGGGTGGAAAGCCGGAGCACAATCCGCCTATCACGCCACCACGCGGCACGCCGCAGGTAATGCCGACTATGCCGCGCTCCACGCCGTGAGTCTGGAAAAGGCGCACGCACACGACGTCCGCTCGCTCTCGCCGCGGCTCACCGCGGAGTATCTCGAGGAACACGGCCTACTTCCTCTGCACATCGAGGGGAGCACGATGCACGTGGGCTCATGGCACGAACACATCGACCTCAACGTCCGCTTCGAGCTGGAGTCGCTGCTGGGCGCGCGGGTGAGCATGGTGCGCATGCAGGAGGATGAAGTGCGACGCGGGATTCGCGCGGTGTACGGGGAATCGTCTGCGCAATCGCTCATTGATTCGGTGCAGAATACCGGTGAGATACTGTCGTCCGGTGACTCGCATGCAATTGACGACCTGCGTGCACTCGCAAATGAAGCGCCCGTTATTCGACTGGTGAGCATGCTGCTTGCAGAAGCGCTCACTGCACGGGCTTCGGATGTTCATCTCGAGGCGTACCCTGACTCCATGCGGGTGCGATATCGCGTGGATGGTGTCTTGCAAGACGCACCTTCTCCGCCGCGCAGCATGGCGCCCGCCGTCATCAGCCGCCTCAAGGTGATGGCCAATCTCGACATCGCCGAACGTCGCCTGCCGCAGGATGGCCGTATTCGCCTTCCATTGCAGGACAGGCAGGTGGATGTGCGCGTTTCCACTGTACCCACGCTTCACGGCGAAAGTGTAGTGCTGCGACTGCTCGACCAGGAGTCGGGCACACTCGAGTTGAATGGTCTTGGCATGTCGGTCAACGATCTTACGCGCTTTCAGCACGTACTCGAGCGTCCGCACGGCATCGTGCTCGCCACCGGTCCGACCGGCTCCGGCAAGACGACCACGCTGTACGCGGCCATCCAGCGGCTTCGTACGGGGAGAGAAAAGATCCTCACCGTGGAAGATCCCGTGGAGTATCAGCTCGCGGGAATTCCACAGGTCCCCGTGAACGAGAAGGTTGGCGTCACCTTTGCGAGCGCATTGCGTGCGCTGCTGCGCCAGGATCCGGACGTGATGCTCGTAGGTGAAATTCGTGATGGCGAAACCGCGGACATCGCCACACAGGCCGCACTCACGGGGCATCTCGGTCTGTCCACGCTACACACGACCGATGCCGCTGGCGCTCTCACACGCCTGATGGATCTCGGTGTCGCGCCATTTCTTGTTTCAGCGACGGTTGGCGCCGTGCTCGCGCAACGCCTGGTCCGCACTGTCTGTCCCGCCTGCGCGGTTCCGGCGCCTGCAACCGGCGCCGAACGCGACGCACTCGGCGCACCAGGTCTCGAGAACGTCATGCGCGGCACAGGGTGCGGCGTGTGCCGAGATAGCGGTTATGTTGGCCGAACGGGTGTGTACGAGCTGCTCGTGATCACCGAGGCCATGCAGGCGGCACTCACGTCGGGCGAGGGCGTGCGTGCGGTGCGCCAGCTTGCGCGTGCGGACGGAAACGCCACGCTGCTGGACGATGGGGCGAGGCTGGTGGCCGAAGGGCGAACAACACCGGAAGAAGTCGTGCGGGTGTGCCGCGCGTAGCGGCTACCGCTCTCGCGTCCACAGCAACAGCACGCCGCATCCGCTGTTCTTGTAGCCAAACGGGACGGCCGCTTCGCCGGCATAGTATTCGATGCCCGCGAACTGATCGATGTTGAATGTGTTTGCGTCTGGAGGCTCGAGACTCTGCGTGGCCTGCATGTCGTACATGAGCAGCCCATCCAGGTAGATCGTGGTAAAACACGCCCGATTCTTCATGCCCGGCGGAAGCTTGGGGCATCCAGCGAGCCCCATCACTGACGCGCATGGTTTCATGGTGCGCGTCGAGATCATGTACGTGGAGCCGCCGGCCCGGGTCATCGTCATTCCGGGCAGCTTCTTCGTGAGCAGGTCGCTCATGCGCTCGACGTCGGCAACGCGAAGCTCGTCTTCTCCGATGAAATGCCCATTGCCGGCGGCGCGGCGTTCCTCGAACCCGCGCAGCGCGGGAGATATATATGTCTTTCCCTTTGCGATGGTGGTTACGGTGTCGAGCTGTGTGACTCGCTTGCCGAGCACGATGTCATGAACAAGGCCATCACCGGCGATAACGATGCTGTCAATGGTGCTCGCAAACCCGATTGCACGGACGAGCATCACGTAGCGCCCGCTCGCAATGCCATCGAATTGATAGCGGCCATCATCGTCCGTGCGCGTTGTGAGCTTGAGATCAGGAACCGTGACCTCCGCGCCACCGAGCGGTCGTCCCTGAGCAGAATCCGCACGCACGGTTCCACGAACGCGTGACTGCGCAGAGGCTGCCTGACCAATCAGCAGGACGGCACAGAGCGCGGCGCTAAAGGGCGTGTTCACGTGGCCAGCTCGTCGATTTCCATCGCGCGTTGCGTCTCCGGCATCGTCGCGTAAACAAGGAGCGACATCGCGACGCACACGGTCACATACCAGAAATACCATGATTCATGTCCGATGTTCTTGAGCCACAGTGCGATATATTCGGCCGTTCCGCCAAACACCGAGACGGCGACCGCGTATGGCAGGGCGACGCCGAGCGCACGAATCTCCGTGGGGAACAACTCCGCCTTGACGACGGCGTTGATCGACGTGTAGCCGCTGACCGCCAGCAGCGCCGCCATCAGGAGCATGAAGGCGCGTGTTTCATCGTGCGTCGCGGCAATTGCCGTCATTACCGGCACGGTGCCGAACAAGCCCAGCACGCCAAAACTGATCAGGACCGGCCGCCGGCCGATGCGATCGGAGATATAGCCGACGAGCGGCTGGATCATCATGAAAACGAGGAGCGTCAGCGCCGAGATGCGCGAGGCGTCCGCTTTGCTGAAGCCTGACGAGTTGACGAGGAATTTCTGTGCGTACGTGGTAAAGGTGTAAAACGCGACCGTTCCGCCGGCGGTCAAACCTACCACCGTCATGATCGAGCGTGGATACTTGAGCAGCTCGCGAACCGACGCATGCTTCTTCACCACACCTGCCGCCTCGGCGCGCATGAACGACGGTGTTTCGTCCAATCCGCGGCGCAGCCACAGGGCCGCTACGGCCAATGCCCCGCCAATGGCAAATGGAATGCGCCAGCCCCACGCTTCAAGTGCAATGTTACCGAGACTGCGTTGCAGGACGAGCAGCACCACGAGGGCAATGAGCTGGCCGCTGATCAGCGTGACGTACTGAAAGCTGGAGTAGAAGCCACGCAGCTTCTGGCCGGCCATCTCGCTGAGGTAGGTCGCGCTGGCGCCATATTCACCGCCAACACTGAGGCCCTGGAGCAGGCGCGCCGTGACGAGGAGAATTGGCGCGAGGACCCCAATGCGCGCATAGCCCGGAGTCACCGCGATCATCAGCGAGCCCGCGCACATGAGCAGCACCGAAATGCTCAAGGCCGCTCGCCGTCCGTGGCGATCCGCGTACTTGCCCATTAGCCAGCCGCCCACAGGCCGCATCAGGAAGCCAATGGCGAAGACCGCCGCGGAGTTCAGTAGCTGCGCGGTCTGGCTCGCGGGCGGGAAGAAGACTTTCGCGAAATAGAGCGAGAACGCCGAGTAGGCGTACCAGTCGTACCACTCCACGAGATTGCCCGCGGAACCGCCAATGATCGATTTGAGCCGGTGTGACATGGGCAAGAGTCTACACCCTCAACCGTGAGTCCGTCACCTGTCGCTTCGCTGTCCATTGCAGTATTCTCGGCACGTGAAAACACCCCCAGAGAAAGAGCCCGTCATCACTCGGCGCGAATTGCTCCGGTCCGGCGGAGTGGTCGCAGGCGTTGCCTTGAGTGTGCCGCTGGCACAGCTGCTGGCCCAGGCGCCTGCACCATCTGTTGTTTCTGCTGCTGTTTCTGCTGCTGTGCCGCCGCCCGTCGACGTGCCGCTGGATGCGACGAAGGTGCCGGGCCTGCCGTCCACGCAGTTCAGCCCGCGCTCACCATTCGAGAATCCAACGCTGGCGCCGCTGAACGTGATGTCGGGGTCCACACTGACCCCGTTGCAGCATTTGAAGGGAAGCATCACGCCCTCCGATCTTCACTTTCAGCGCAGCCACAACGGCATCGCCGTGATCGATCCGGCAAAGCACCGGCTGGTCATTCACGGACTGGTCAATCGCCCGTTGAGCTTTGACGTCGACGAGTTGAAGCGCTTTCCCTCTGTGTCACGCACGTGCTTCATCGAGTGCTCGGGCAATGGCCGTGCAGCTTATCGCACCCCGAAGCCGCAAATGACGCCGCAGGAAGTGGACGGCATGACCAGCAACTCCGAGTGGACTGGCGTGTCCGTGAAGACGCTGTTGCACGAGGCGGGAATGAAAGGCGGAGCGGGCTGGGTGCTTGCCGAAGGCGGTGATGCCGCGGTGTTGTCGCGCAGTATTCCCATGGAGAAGATGCTCGACGACGCCATCATCGCGTATGCGCAGAACGGCGAGCCGGTGCGGATGTCGAACGGCTATCCCATGCGGCTCGTGCTGCCGGGCTACGAAGGCAACATGTGCATCAAGTGGCTGCGGCGGTTGAAGCTCATCGACCAGCCGAACATGTCGCGTGACGAGACGGTGAAGTACACCGATCCGCTTCCTGATGGAAACTCACGCCAGTTCAGCTTCGTGATGGATGCGAAGTCGGTCATCACCTCTCCCGCGTTTCCGGAGCGCCTGAAGGGCGCGGGATGGTGGCCGATTTCCGGTCTCGCGTGGACCGGTCGCGGCAAGATCACCCACGTGGACGTCAGCACCGACGGTGGCAAGACCTGGTTCGAGGCGGAGCTCGTGGGCCAGGTGCTGCCCATGGCGCACACGCGCTTCCAGTACATGTGGGAGTGGAAAGGCCAGCCGGCAACGATCATGAGCCGCGCGACGGACGAGACCGGGTACACGCAGCCAACGCTTCAGGAATTTCGCACGGTACGTGGGCCGGGTACGGACTATCACTACAACGCCATTCGCTCCTGGACGGTTGCCGCCGACGGCACTGTGGGATTCGGTGGCTGACATGAAAATTCACCATCTCGGTTTTCTGCTGTTTGTTGCCGCATGTCAGGCCGACAAGGGGCAAAGCTCGCCGGAAGTACGGCCGGACACGTACCACATTGGCCAGACGCCAACAGCGGGTCAGGTTGCCGCCCTCGACATCGATGCGAATCCCACTGGTGCGGGATTGCCGGCGGGCCAGGGCACGGCACAAGCGGGAGCGGCAACGTATGTCGCCAAATGTGCCATGTGCCATGGGGCCAAGGGCGAGGGCATCGAAAAGAACCCCAAGCTCATCGGCACGCAGCCGGCTGCCGGGTTCGCGTTTGCGACCGACGTGAAGGCGCCCAAGACCATTGGCAACTACTGGCCGTATGCGACAACGCTGTATGACTACATTCGTCGCACCATGCCGATGACTGCGCCCGGCTCGCTCACACCGGATGAGATCTACGGGCTCGTGGCCTTCCTGTTGTCGGAGAATGGGATCATTCCGGCAACCGCGATGATCGACGCGAAGTCGTTGCCGGCGGTGAAGATGCCGGCGCAGGCGCATTTCGTGAAGGACAATCGCACAGGTGGTGCTACGTTCAGGTAAGCAGGTCCTTTGCCCGTGCTCGTTGAGTTTTGTCGTCCTGCGTGCAGCGAAGACCTGCTCCTGGCCTTAAAGCAGCGCAAGCGCCGAACGCCCCTCCTGCTCCACCTGATCGATGGTGCACTGCCTTGGCGGTTTGTCAGGCCGCCACCGGAGAAAGGACGTACCGTGCCGAAACCGGCCGCCCGAGAAGTGATCGTACTTCACCTCCGCCACGAGCTTTGGCGCGAGCGGCTCCCACTGGGAGGATCGTTCCGTGCTCCAGCGACTCGGACCACCGGGCGCCTGACCCGTGAATCCCGTTCCACCCATGAGACCCTCTAACGTCTTTGTAACAGTGGCCTTGTCGGCATTGGGTACGTTCGAGGTAAATCCCACGTGATGCAGCAGGCCGCCGTCGTCGTAATGGCCGAGTAACAGTGATCCCACCACCTTCCCCT
>JAQBPY010000039.1 GCA_028287285.1 Gemmatimonadota bacterium | reverse complement strand
CGGCACGGAACGGTTCCATGAGTAATCCTGCGGCGGAGTGCGCCGTCGCACGCGTGCATGAGCCCTGACACGATACGGACGCTCGGATGCAGGATTCCCCACTTCCGGTCTGCAATGTGCAAGCGATTGATTGAGCGGTGCGGAGCCGGCTCAGGTGTGCGGGACGTCATCGCCGGAGCCGAGTGCGAGCAGCGCCTTCGCGAGCATGGGCTGCCGCTTGCCAACCAGCAGCGCGGCCGCGATGATGCGCGCCGTCTGTTCATCCCACGGCTGACTCGCCAACTCGGCGACAATTGCCGGAAGGGACTCGATGGTCGACGCGTACGCGAGGATGAGGTCATCGGGTATAGGCGGCGCGCCGACGACGTGGCGCGCGATCTCGACTTCCGCGATGAGATGAAGGGCGGCGACACGCTCCGGTGCGCCCTTCGATGCGGAGATGTGCAGCAGATGCGGCACCACCGCATACGCGACCGTGAAGACTTTTCCGTCGGGCACCGTAGTGGCCCACAGTCCATACCACAGCTCCGCGCGCTCGTTCAGGCCTTCCATCGACGCGAGCGCGTCGAGTAGCGAGGGAATGTCTTCGGCACTTCCAAAGGTCTGGCGCAACTCGCGCCAGCGGGGACTGGTAAGCTCGAGCATCTATATGGTTTCCCTCGCGGCACCAAGGCCGGCCGCGCGTCCGGTGGCCCACGACCAGAGAAAGTTGTATCCGCCAATTGGTCCAAACGCATCGAGCACCTCGCCGCACAGGTAGAGACCAGGACAGCGACGGCTTTCCATCGTGCGTGAATCGATCTCGTTGAGTGCCACGCCACCGCCGGTGACTTCGGCCTTCTTGTAGCTTTCGTCGCCGGTCCACGGCAACGTACCGCGCACGAGTGTCTCAATGAGGCGCTGCCGCTCCACACGAGTGAGCTCCGCAAGGGTTCTCTCCGGCGGAACGTCCGAAATGTGTAGCAGCTCCTGCGCGAGACGATCGGGCAGCTCCGCGCGGAGGGCGCCGAGTGCGGTGCGCACGCCATGCGGCTTGAGCCGCTCGGTCCATTCGGTGTCGCCCAGTGTGGTCCATCGAACGGTGACGCGCGCGCGCGGACTCTCCGATTCGGCGCGCGATCGAACGGCGACGTGAGAGACGTCGAGCACCGAAGGACCGCTGTATCCGACATGGGTAAACAGAAATCCGCCGGTGGCCGACGCAGACCGTTTGGGCGACGTCGCCGTGAGTGCCACGCTGAGCGATACGCCGGAGAGACTCGCAAAGGGCGCAGGTACCGACGTGAGCGGCGTGAGCGCCGCATACGTGGGATTGAGCGCATGACCGAGCCGCTCGAGCATGCGAAGCCCGGTACCATCGCTGCCGGTGGCGGGTACCGAGAGACCCCCCGTCGCAATGATCACGCGGTCCGCTTCGAAGGCGGCGCTGCCGTCGACGGTTATTGTCCAATAGTTGTTGGACTGCTGAACGCCGGTGACCATCGTGTCGAAGAACACCGAGACACCGCGACGTCGGGCGAGCGACAGCAATCCGTCGCGGACGTCGCGCGCCTTGTGCGACGCGGGGAACATCTTGCGCGATTCGCTCTCGATGATGAGCGGGATGCCGACGTCTTGCTCGAAGAAGCGCACCTGCTCCGCCAGCGGCCAGCTGCGCACCAGCTTGCGCAGCGTGTTCGGCGACGAATCCGTGATGAAGCGGGTTTCATCCAGCTCGGAAGGCAGCACGTTACACCGGCCGCCGCCGCTTATGAGAATCTTGCGGCCGCCGTCGCGAGTCCGCTCGAGCAAGGTGGTTTCCGCACCGGCCGACGCCGAGAAAATGGCCGCCATGGTGCCTGCAGCTCCTGCTCCGATGACGACGACACGTGGCATGCGCGTAATATGGTGACGGTGTGACCGGACACACGAATTCGCGGCTGCCCTTGCGTCGGTAGCGTCCCTTGCGCCGATTTATCCAGTGGCAGCACTTGCCACGCCTTCCAATGCCTGCGTCCCGAGAGGAGTCATGAACGTGCGATCGCCGGTTCTGCGGACCTGCACTGCCCTCGTCATGATCGCCCTCGGCAGCTCCTGTGGCGGCGGATCGGAGTCTCCGCCGGTAACGACGACGCCGCTCGTACCGGCGACGCCGGTGCTGACGACCCTCACCGTCACGCTCTCTGCATCGTCGCTTGCGCCGGGCGGCACGGCTGTCGCATCCGCGACGGGCGCGGACCAGACGGGCAAGGCGTTCGCGTTGACGTCCATCACGTGGACCAGCACGAACACCGCGGTGGCGACCATCAATGCGAGCGGCATCATCACGGCGGTGGGTGTTGGACAAACGGCGATCATCGGCGCGTCTGGTACCGTGTCGGCGTTGCAGAACATCGTCGTCGCGTCGAATCTGCCGGTGGCAACGGTCGCGCTGACACCGAGCACGACGCAAGTGCTCGTGGGGGGCACACAAACGCTGACTGCCGCACTCAAGGATACGCCGGGCAACGTGCTGGGCGGCCGCGCCATCACATGGACGTCGTCAGCATCGAACATCGCGTCGGTCTCGGCAACCGGTGTCGTGACCGGCGTGGCGGTCGGCACTGCCACCATCTCTGCGACAAGTGAAGGACAAACGGGAGTCGCGACCATCACCGTGAGCGCGGCAATCGCGAGCGTCTCACTTGCCGCGGCCGGCCAGTCCGCGACGTTCCTCACGTCGCCAAATTTCTCCGAGACACTCAGGATGCAGGCGGGCGCGCAATATCTGGTCGCGGTGGTGAATACCTCGTCGTCGTATGTGAATCGTGCGGACTTCTCGCTCACCGGCAGCTTCGCGGCGGGCACCGTTGCCGAAGCAGCGCCGGCCGCGGTGCGGGCCAGCAGTGTGACTGGCCCGGTGTTCGACATGAGCACCGCGATGCGCGACAAGCTGGCGAATCGGCGCCGCCTCCAGAAGAACCACCTGGCGATCCTCGAGGAGAACCGGCAGATCGTCAGGTCATTCGGCCAGCCCGGTGCGGCCTGGGCGAAGGCGCGTGCGCAGAGCGGACGCGCGGAGCACGTGTCCGCGGCCGTGATTCAACAGACCATTGGCGCCGTGAACAAGGTATGGATCCGCAACACCAGCACCGGCGGCTCCTGTACGGCGCGCGATTCCATCGGCGCGCGTACGGTGGCCGTGGGGCAGCATGTCATCGTGCTCGCGGATACGAACACCACGACATGGAAGGCTGCATTTCGTCCCGACAGCGCGTTCTACACGAGCTTTGCGGCGCAGTTCGATCAGGTGACATGGCCGCACCTCCTCGCGAACATCGGTGATCCGCTGCGGATGGATGCGTCACTGTCCAGGGTGGGCAAGGTGACCGTGACGTTCACGCCGGTGCTCAACAATTATTCCGCGACGGCCGGCGGGGGCTCCATCGTGGCGTTCGTGAGCTCGTGTGATTTCTTCCCGTTTGCGCGCACCGGCGTGAATGCGGACCTGAGCAATGAAACGGAGATGTTCTACTCCTGGGTACCGGCCACGAACGGGTCGAGTGTGTCCGAGTGGGTGCAGGAGGTTGGCGCCACGGCAGCGCACGAGCTCAAGCACATCGTTTCGTTCTCGAACCGGTTCGTGAACGACAGCGACGACTTCGAGGAGATCTGGCTGGAGGAAGGTCTGGCGCAGGTGTCGTCGGAAATGTGGGGCCGCACGTACAACCAGGCCACGTGGAAAGGTGCGGCGAACTTTCTTCAGACGGTCGCGTGCGAGATTCCCCTGGGCGTCAATGCGCCGTGCGACATCAACAATGACAAGCCGTACAACCTGATGTCGAGCAACCTGCCGTATTTCTTCGAGTACCTGCAGGACATGAGTGACCTGAACGACGAAGGACTTGGCCTGGACGTGGCGGCCGACTACGGCGGCGGCTGGGTCTTTTCGCGCTGGGTCATTGACCAGTACGCGGCCGGCGGCACCGAGGGCCCATTCATCAAGTCCCTGATTGACGAGCCTCGTCTCACGGGCATCGCGAACATCAGTGCGCATACCGGGCAATCGGCGCAGACGATTCTCACCTACTGGAATCTCGCGTCGGCAATCTTCCAGGTGCCGGCGTATACGGCGGCGGACGTCCGCACGACGATCCCGAGCTTCAACTTTGCGGACATCTTCAACTTCGGGCAGACGCGGCTCACGTGTAGCGGAAAGCCCTGCGGGCTCTTCACGAGCTCGGGTGCGCCGGTGTTTCCAATCCAGCCCATTCAAGTGGCGTCGGGGACGATCTCGCAGTCGGTGACCGGCGTGCGTGGCACTGGGGCGGCGTACTTTCTGGTAACTGGATCGGCGGCGGGGATTCAGAGTCTGCGTCTGCTGGATCGCAGTGGCGGTGCCCTCGGTGCGGGTAGTCAGTTTCGGGTCGGCATCCTGCGTGTGAAGTAAGGCCTGGCATTGAGCCGTTTCCTTGGCTGCCGTTTGGCCATTCAGGCGAAAAGGATCCGGACAGCATCTCCCGACAGTCGCTTCGCTCCTGCGGGATGAACGACGGTCGCTTCGCTCCGGCAGCGATGACACATTTACTGTCATCCCGCACGCGCTGTGCGCGTGTCGGGAGATTCCATAGCTACCGTTCGGCCAATCTCGCGCCGCCACATTGCATGATATCGGCGAGCGCGGCGCCGCCCGTCTGCTCTTCCAGGTGCACGTCCTTCGCGCGCTTGTCGTCGCGGAGGCCGAGGAACACGGGTTGTCTCAGGATGCCCGCGTCGGTGATCTCGTTGTAGCGAATCTGTGCGACGAGCACGGGCCTCACCCATTCCGACGAGGCCTTCGCGCGCGGAATGTTCGCGAACGGGCATTTCCCCACCGCGATTTTCGCGAACGCATTGCCTAACATCTCGAGCGTTTTGCGCGTGTAACCGGTTCCCACCTTGCCGGCGTACTGGAGGACACCGGCATCATCGTAGTATCCCACGAGCAGCGCACCCACATGCTGGCGGCCCGTGCCTTCGGTGGGCAGCGTGTATCCACCAATGACGAACTCCTGCTCGTGCTCGAACTTCACCTTGCGCCAGAAGGGAGAACGCTTGCCGGGAATGTATGGCGCGTCCATCTGCTTCGCGATGAGCCCTTCCCATCCCTCCTTCTGCGCGGCGGCCAGGAGACGCTTTGCTCCGGCCGAGCCACACGGCGATGATGCGCCCAGCCGCACGTCCTGTTTCGCGGCCGCGGAAACGATGGAGGCAAGAATGCTGCGCCGGCCTCTCCATGCCTCCGCCGTCAACACGTCGCCGCGGGCGGCGAGACAATCGAAGACGACGAGCGCCGTACGCGTGGTGACCTGGCCACGCTGCTGAAGCGCCTGGAATCGCAGCGGCTTGCCGCCCTTGCCCACAGCGACGAGCTCACCGTCGAGTACCATCGACCCGTCGTCGTCTCGCATCGCCTCGAGGGCGGCCACGATTTCCGGAAAGCCGGAGGCCTTGTCGATGCCATTGCGGCTCCAGAGATGCACGCGCCGCGTCGTCACCTCGGCGATGACGCGAATGCCGTCCCACTTTGGCTCGATGGTCCATCCCTTCAGTGGCGGAAGCTCACCCGCGGCCGAGGCGAGCATGGCTTGGATTGGGCGTGGCATGCCGAGGGACACTGGCAAGATGCGTGCATTGCAACCGGTCTCCTCCTTCCAGCGAGAGACATGGGTGCACGTTGGCCAGCGCGGCTCTGGGTTGTCCGCCACGGCGAGAGTGCCGGCAATGTGGCGCGCGACGCGGCAAACCGTGCCGGACTCGAACGCATCGACATTGGCGAACGCGACGTTGATGTTCCGCTCAGCCCGCTCGGTCATGAGCAGGCGCAGGCGCTCGGACGCTGGTTTCGGGCCATGGATCCCGCAACGCGACCCACCACGATTCTCTCGTCGCCCTATGTGCGCGCGATGCAGACGTCGGACGCTGTGCGCGCAGAAGGGGCCCTGCTGGACGTTTCCCTTCGCGCCGACGAACGGTTGCGCGAGAAGGAATTTGGCGTGCTGAACAAGCTCACCCGTGCCGGCATCGCGCGATACTACCCTGAACAGGCAGAACAGCGCGCGGCACTCGGCAAGTTCTATCATCGTCCGCCCGGTGGCGAAAGCTGGTGCGACGTCATCCTCCGCCTCCGCAGTCTGCTGGACACCATCTCCCTTCACCACAGCGGGCCGGATGCGCGGGTGCTCCTCGTGGCTCATCAGGTGATCGTGCTGTGTCTTCGCTATCTGCTGGAAGATCTTGATGAGGACCGGATACTCGCCATCGATGCTGCCGCGGACGTCGCGAATTGCGGTGTGACCGAATACCGGCTTTCGGCGACTGGGGAAGAGCGCCTCTGCCTTGCCACCTACAACTCTGTCGCGCCGCTGGTAAACGAAGGAACTCCCGTTACGACGAAGCGCGATTCACCCGCGCCAACATGAAACACGTCACACCGATCACGCGCACCTGGCTCCGGCGACATGCGGTCCCGACGCCTGGCGACAATGCCGACAAACATGACCGCGGCGTGGTGTTGATTGTTGGCGGAAGCCCCGAGGTTCCGGGCGCGATCGTGCTGGCGGGAATCGGTGCGCTACGCGCTGGCGCGGGGGTGCTGCAGCTTGCGACGGCCGCCGGCATCGCGACGCAGGCCGGCATTGCCGTGCCGGAGTCACTCGTCGTTGCCTTGCCGTCAGCGCCCAGGATGAATGCAGCGCTCAGCGCTCGAGCTGCACAAGCCGACGCGGTGCTCGTGGGATGCGGCATGTCGGAGGATGTGTCCATCAAGGAGCTCATGGGCTCGTTGTGCAGGGCGCTCAAGGAGACGGCGACGCTCGTGGTGGACGCGGCCGCGCTCAGCGTGTTGTGTGGCCAGCCCGACCTGCTGCTTCCTCTGGAAGGGCGCGCGATCCTTACACCACACGCAGGCGAGAGATGGCGACCCTTCTCGACGTCGACAAGAGCGACGTGGAACGAGAGCCATGGAACGTGGCGCGGACGGCCGCCGACCGCTTTCATTGCGTGGTGGCGCTCAAGGGACCCGAGACGTGGATTGCCTCTCCCACTGGAACGCTCAGGCGCTACCGTGGTGGCGGCGTCGGCCTTGGCACCTCGGGGTCCGGGGACGTGCTTGCCGGTGTGATTGCGGCGTTCGTCGCGCGCGGGTGCCCACCCGACATTGCCGCTGCGTGGGGCGTGTTTGCGCATGGTGAGGCTGGCCGCCGGCTGTCGCGGCGTATCGGGACCATGGGATTCATGGCGCGCGAGATCGCGCACGAGATCCGCGTGCGCGCGTAATTGAGTGTCGGCTTGACCGCAGCAAAGAACGACAAAGGGCTGCCCGTAAATTGTCATCCCGTAGGAGCGAGCGTAGCGAGCGAGTGTCGGGAGATACTCACCATACCCCCGAACTATCCCCTGGAATGGGACAGCATATCCCGACACTCGCTTCGCTCCTGCGGGATGACAGTCTAAGCGCTCTTGTGGGATGACAGTCTAAGCGTACCTGCAGGAGATAGTCTAAAGCGCCCTGCGGGATGACCGTTTGAAGTGAACAGCAGTCAGCGCGACGCGCGCAGCAACTCGCCCGACTGGCGGCCGAGTGACCAGCGGCCAATCACGTCGCTCGGCGTCTCGAACTCGTCCTTCTGGCGGACGGCCAGCGTAAGTGGCCCAGCCGGCGTGGTGCCGGTGAGCACCATGTCGCTCTCGCGGATCTCGAAGGCCATCGCGTGTTCGACGTCGCTGCCGCGGAGCTTGTAGCTCGCGGAGTACCGGCCCGCCGAATCGCTGAGCGTGACCTGAACGGGCATGCCGGAGGCGCGCGGCGCATCGAACAGATAGATGGCGATGACACGGGACGCGGGCTCGGTGGGCGCAATGACAGCGCGGGCGCCGGTGCGGCTGTAGACCGACGCGGTGATCGCCTGGGCCGACGAGGAACTGGCGGTGAGTACGCAGAGAGCAGCCGCCGCGAGCGGCTGGAGGAGCGAGTGCCTGTTGCGCATGGGGAGTACCGGTGTGGGTGAGCTCTCGTTGACGAAAGAGAGTTATCCGGGCAGCGCGCAACAGTCCAAGACCGTTTTTGTGTGATTCGATACCAAAATGGTATTGCTCGGGCTTCACACCTGACAGCGCCTTTACAAAAGCTCTGTACCTGAAGGGCGCGCCACGAATGCGGCGCATACGCACGGCGCGGTAGCCTCAAGACACCGGAAAGACGTACGCGGGAGACGTACCATGAATGCCAATGTGGAGCGCAACGGATTTGCCGATACCGTCCATAGTGCAATGGCCGATTCGTGTATCGCCTGACCACTCGCCCCGGGTCGTGTTTGTATGGGCGCCTCGCGCTCCCTACATTCCACCGCCCAGGCCCGGACGAATGCATCTCCTTGCAACGCACGCCGATGTTACGTGAGACAGCCAGTGATTCCGCCGCGCTGCGCCTGAGCGGGCGAACGTGGATCGTGGTCGCGTCGTGCATCGCGACCACGATCGCGGTACTCCAGACGGTCCAGATCATGATGGGCTACGGCCGCGCGCATTTTCCGCTGACGTTCGCGCTCGAGCTGCCCGTGTGGTTCACGTGGATCCTGCTATTTCCCGTGATCTCGTGTATCGCGTTGCGGTTCCCGCTGAGCGGAAGCGCGTGGAAGCGGCATCTCCCCATCCACGTGGTGGCCAGCGTGGCGGCGTCCCTGTCGCTGCTCACCATCAGCACGCTGGGGCGTGCAATCGTGGCGCACATCCTTCTCTTTGTCGGGTTGCCGCTGACGTCGTTCGAGGACCAGATCATCGCGGCGGCGGCCTCGCCGATGGTGACGCTGCCATACGCGATCCGGGTATACTTCGTGTTCCCGGTGCTGCTGTATTTCGCGGTCGTCGCCTTCCACGATGCCATGCTCTACTCCCAGACGATCGGCCTTCGCCGCGCACGGGAAGCCGAGCTGGAGGCGCTGCTCGCAAAGTCGCAGCTCGAAGCGCTGAAGTCACAGCTCCATCCACACTTCCTCTTCAATTCGCTGAACACCATATCGGCGTTGGTGGTGCACGATCCGCTCGTCGCACGACGGGTGATCGGGAGGCTGAGTGACCTGCTTCGGTACGCGCTGAAGGACGATGGGCACACCGTTCCGTTGGCGGACGAGCTGTCGTTTCTTCAGGGATATGTCGAGATCCAGAATGCTCGCTTCAGGGAACAGCTCCAGGTCCAGTGGCACATCGACGACGGGGTGGAGTCCGTCCGTGTGCCACGCATGGTGCTGCAGCCACTCGTGGAGAATGCCATCCGGCACGGCGCCAACATGGAAGGCGAGATGGTGGTCGACGTCAGTGCGGCCAGGGAGAACGGCCACCTTCGCCTCAGCGTCAGCGATACCGGGCCCGGATTTCCCGCCGCGAGCAACAAGTCCACGGGCATCGGGCTGGCGAATACGCGCGAGCGTCTCGCCAGCTTGTACGGCGACGGTGCAACGCTACGTTTGGGCACGAATGCCGCCGGCGGCGCATGCGTGTCGATCGAGCTGCCGCTGCCGGCGCCGGCATGATGCCGTTGAAGTGTGGACGCTTCCAACGTTCTAGTCCGTGATTGTGTCGTAGAAGAGCCGACCAGAGGGTGGGGTAATGTTGCGAAGTATCATTGTGGACGATGAGCCAGCCGCGCGGACCCTGCTCCAGGATCTCCTGACGGGTGAGCCGACGACCGTCATTGGCAGCTACGGGAATCCGCGTGCGGCCATCGAGGCCATCCTGCGCGACAAACCGGACCTGCTCTTCCTCGACGTCGAGATGCCCGTGCTGAACGGCTTCGATGTGCTCGACGCGCTCGGCGACGATCTGCCGCCGGCCGTCGTGTTCGTCACGGCGTTCAAGGACCATGCCATCGAGGCATTCGATGTGAGCGCGGCGGACTACGTGCTCAAACCGGTGGACGGTGAGCGGCTGCATCGCGCGATCGTGCGCGCGGTACAGCGCGTGGCAGCGGGGTCGGAAGGCGACGCGACCGCATCGACCCGCGCCGTGCTCGCGGCGCGGCCGATCGCACAGTACACGCGCGTCATTCCCGTGGGAACGCGGGATCGCATCTCGCTCCAGCGCGTGAACGACATCGTCTGGTTCGAGGCCGACCGGAAGTACATTCGGGTACACACGCCGGCGGAGCGGCATGTGATCCGTCTCACCATGCAGTCACTCGAGGCTCGCCTCGATCCGGAGCGGTTCATCCGCGTGAGCCGGTCGGCCATCGTGAACATGGAATACATCGAGCACATCGAGCCGTGGTCTCATGGCGATCATTGGATCTCCATGCGTGGCGGGGCGAAGGTGCTCACCACCCAGGGCTACCGGCCGCGTCTCCGGCAACTGCTGCGGTTCGAGTAAACGGAAGTCGCAAACAGGGCGACTCGTGACGCAATATGGTGCATTCGTACCGTATTCATTGTCTTGTGCCCTGCACCTGCTGATTCTAGGGAGTGTCCTTCCCTCCCGAGAACTGCCGCGTGTCGTATCCGGTTCCCCTGGTCCGCCAGTCGTGTGTGCCGTCCGAGTCCGTTACGTTCGAGGCATTGTACGCCCGTCATGCCGACGGGGTGCGTCGCCTCTGTCGTCGCATGGTGAAGGATCCGCAATGGGCTGACGAGCTCACGCAGGATGTCTTCGTTCGGGTCTGGAACAAGCTTCACCTCTTTCGCGGTGACAGCGCGTTTGCCACGTGGCTACACCAACTGGCCACCAACGTGGTGCGGAATGCGCTGAAGCGGCGCACCCTCGAGCTCGATCGCTTGAGTGATGTACCGATGGAGTCGCTGGCGGCACGCACCGCGACTCCGCTCGACCGCATCGACCTCGAGAATGCCGTGGTGCGCCTGCCGCGCCGCGCACAACTGGTGTTCGTGCTGTACGAGATGGAGGGATACAAACACAAGGAAATTGCACACATGCTAGGGATAACATCCGCCTACACACGCAACGCCTTGTGGCACTCTCGCCGTCGGCTGCGCGCTCATCTCGAGCGCTGATTCGTTGCGACTGGTGGGTTGCTGCACACGTTGTGCCCCTGTTGTCTGCAGGCTCAATCCTGTTGACAGGAACTGACAGGGTTACCGCTAACGCAGCTGCGTAGTGCCCGCGGTTGCCAGCTCGGCAACGAGAACCATGAGACGTGCGCCCTCGCCCAGCGCGGCCGGGTGCACGGTGAACCGGGAGGAGTGCACGCCCACAGTTCCAAGCGTGTCTCGCATCACTCCCACCCCGAAGTACAGCGCCGGGATTGACTGGGTGTAGTAGGCGAAATCCTCGGAGAACATTCCCTTGTACGGCGCAGTATCGAAGCGGCCGGGCCAGCTGCCGCGCAACGGGGGAGCGATCCGGTCGAAGAGGTCCTGGTCATTCCGCGTGACCGGCGAGCCTTTGCGCAGCGACCAGTTCGTGGTCACGCGAAGGCTGGCAGCGGCTCCGGCCAGATATTGTTCGATCAGCGTGGAGATGGAGCTATCGCTGCGCGGAGTTGGTGCGACGTCCTCGAAGGCGCGAATTGTCCCCCATGCGGTGCCCGTGGACTGCAGCTTCGACAGGGCGGTGGTGTCACCCACGTGCATGTAGGTGACGCTGATGATGGCGGGCCGGTTGCTGATGTCGAGGCGCCGAGCTGGCAGGTCGACCAGGCCGCGCACCAGGGTGGCCAGCGCCGCCGGCACATCGCTTCCGTCGGAGGGCTGTGCGGCATGTGAGTCCTTGCCTTCGACGACGAGCTTGAAGGTATTGCTCCCGGCCAACGTAGGTCCCGGTGAAACCGAGACCGTCCCGACGGGCATGTTCGCGACGGAGTGCTGCGCGAAAATTGCACGAACGCCCAGGCGCCCCAGGATGTCCTCTTTCAGGATATCGTCTGCCCCACCGGGTGTTTCTTCGGCCGGCTGAAAGACGAAGACAATCTTGCCGGTAAGAGACGACTGGTTGTTCCACAGGATGTCGGCGGCGCCGAGGAGCATGGCGGCGTGCGCGTCATGTCCGCAGCTGTGCATCCGGCCCGCTATCAGGGACCGTGGCGAGTGACTGGCGGGTTCCGTGTCGGGCCGCGCGTCCATCTCCGCTCGCAGGGCGATGACCGGGCCGGGCCGCTTCGTATCGAGGACCGCGATCACGGCGGTAGGTGCGAGCGTCGACTCGACGAATTGCGTGTAGCCGATCTTCTGCATCGCGGCGAGCAGAAGTGCGTGTGTTGCGGTCTCCTGTTTCCCGAGCTCGGGATGTTCATGAATCGAGCGGTACGTAGCTTCTATGAGGGGGCGGACCCGCCTTACCTCGGATTCGAGCGTAGGCGGCACCGCAGCAGCGGAGGTGGGTTCTCCCGTCACCACGGCACCAATGGCCAGCGCGGCCGCAACGAGCAAGAGTCGCACGGCTGCTATTTCCTGCCTGTCGCAAGGAGATCATGCATGTTCGATGTCGTTCAATGCCGCGGCGATGGCCGGATTCGTATTCTCGCCATAGCCGCGTCTGAGGGCACCTGAAAGATTGACCACGATGGGCTCCACGCGCTGGCGCGTCCGTACTTCTGCCTGGACGGGGTAGTCGCCGTAGGACGTGAGCGTCGCGGCGAACCGTCCGGGAGTCGTCGACTCACGAATGGGGTCGCGATACGATTCATCCAGCTTATACGTGACGGCGTAGGTGCCCGTTGGTGCATTGTCAACGCCGAGCTCGATCATGTAGTGACGGCGCCCGTCCTGCTCGATCGCCATCGGCTTGTCGGCTTCGTCGAGCAGGAACTTCGCGACGATCCGTGTTTCGTTCGTCATACCTTCTGCTCCGGAACGGGGCCGGTTGTGGTGACCGGATTCCACGACGATGAGAACTGCAGCGAGAGACGCCCGACCGCTAGGTCGACGTGTTTGTCGATTTCGGGCGCCCACCCGCTCCACGGCCAGGCTTCTTCCTGAATGTTGCGATCCACCGAAGGGGCGATGGTCTCGGCCACGAGCTTGTTGAGCTCCGGAATGGGATTTCCATTTGCCAGGATCGTGAACAGCCTGGCCTCGGCTTGACGCATCGTTTGCGAACAGCTGCGCGCCAGAACGGCACGCTTCTGTCCTCCCTCACGCGCGTAGGCAACTCGCAGGCACACCCAGAGCACGACGCTCGCAAGCGCAACATAGTAGAGCCATCGCTGTTCGTGGGGCAGCAACCTGGCGATGTCCATCTTTGCCTTCTTGTCGTCGGCATCGGCAACCAGCGCCGTGACCAGGGGAATGGATAATCCAAGGGCTCCCAGAGCAACGGTCACGTCAGTCGTGTATCCGAACAGGAGGTGGAGACGACAGAACCATTGCTTCGGCAGGAGCTTTCCGGACACGACCCACGGCAGCACCTGCGTGCGAAGCTTGGAGGCAACCGGATGCTCCGGTATTGCGGCTGCTGATATTGCCATGGAGGCCTTATGGGAGTTGAGTAGGCGTCGAGGGATATTCCACGTCACCCGCTACGCTGGCGGCGGCGTATGGATGTCCTGGTAACCGCGGCGGAGTCGGTGCTCACGTCGGCGCCAGACACTGGCCATTTTGTAGACGAACCAAATCAACGGACTGTCCGTTCTCATCGAGCGCGGAGACCTTCATATGCGTATTCCGTGTCTGGACCCGGTCCCAACATAGCGCCCTCAACCGTGCCGGGCCGTCACAGCAGGAGGAAGTCCGCTGCCGAGCGTCCCTCATTGAATTGGAAAAGGCGTCGTACGGGCAGACTAACCCAGCGTCCTGCGATACAACCGATCCATGAGTGATACAAAGGTTTCGTAGGCAAGCAAAATGAACTCGAACACTCCCTCAGGCAAACCCTCCATGGCGCTCCCTCCAAGGAGTTACGGACGTTTTGCCTTCAGGAAGTTGAGCAAGGCGCAAAGGGCAATGGCCTGGGTGGTGGCATCATCTTCCGTGCGCTTAGTGCGCGTGCCATAGAACACCGGATGGCTGTAACGCGTCTTCCTATTCTTCACGTCCATGGATCGGTTCTTCACGTTCTGGACGACGTACCAGGGCCCGCGACCCGGATCCGTAAGGTCAAAGCGGCGGAGATCGGTGTTAGTCATTGCTGGACTCTCTGCATGTTAGGTGGCTCGGCATGATACAATCATAACGAATTGCGGAGCGCGGCGTGGCCGGGCCGCGCAGTGTGCCGCGCATATCTCGTACCTGATGTCGGACAACCAGGAAGGCGACAGCAGCTCCCGACACTCGCTTCGCTCATGCGGGATGACAGTTTAGAGTGCTCTTACGGGATTGTTTCCAGACTTTGTCGTCCTGAGCGCAGCGAAGGACCTGTTTTCATGGACGGACGACCAGCGCCTTCACCTGCTTCTCATTATCGTCGATTTTCAAATCGACCAGCAGGTGATTCGGATCGAGGCCGGCACGGGCGGGCATGCCCGACACCATAACCATGATCGTCTGCTTGCCGGAACGGATGCGCTGCTTCTGCACATGGAGCGGCTTGCCTGACTTCCCGCCCTTCTCGGCAGAAGCAAAGACACCCACCTCCACCCAGTCATCCATCGGCACGGCGGTCTCCACGCCCGCGCTGTCGACCACCACCTTGCGCGCCCGCACGTCGAGCGTCACCTGCCACGTGCCGGCCGCGGTCCGCACCGCCGTCGCTCGCTCCGTCTCGAGCTCCCAGAAGGTGTTCGCCTCGAAAAGGTCGTGCAGCAGGTACTGGAGCGAATCGGGCGTGACCGCCTGCAGCTCCTGGTACAGATCGAGGGAGGTCGCCAGGGGGCGCACACCCGGACCATGCTTTTCGAGCAAGTACCGGAGCGCAGTATTTACCCGATCTTCACCGACGTACCGGCTCACGGTGTACAGCGCGAAGGGACCTTTGCGGTAGGCAAGGAACCCGTCGGTGGCCCGGAGCAACGGAACACCGGCGCGCGTGCGCGGGACTTCGTATGCCGCGCGCATCTCGTCCAGGAGCCGGCCCAGGTGCTCGTCGCCATAGGCCTCCTTCACCACCTGCATCGCGGTGTACTGTGCGAGGGTCTCGGAGAGCAGCAATGCTCCTTCCACATGCGCGCCCCAGAGTTGGGCGCCCCACCACTGATGCGCCACCTCGTGCGCCACCACCGAAAACACGAGGTCGAGGCCCCGTGTAGAATCTTCGGGATTCAAACGGGAGAACCCCTCCTCATACGTGATGTTCGCGGCATCGGCGTGCAGGCCAAACCCCCCGCTGGGTCGCTCGATGAGCCGGATATGGCGATACGGATACGGCCCGAACTGCCGAGTGCAGTAGCTCAGCGCGGCACGTACGCTTCGGACCATGCGCTCCACGTTGGCGGCGTGCCCCGGATGATGGAAGATCTGGATCGTGACACCGTTCCACTGTGCTTCATGCAGCGCGTAGCTCGCGGAAACCAACGCGTACTCGTTCCGGATGGGAGCATCCGTGACATAGTGGAAGTAACGACGCCCGCCGTCCGTCCATGTCCGGCGCAGCGATCCGGGGGCAACGGCGGTCTGATTCCCGTCCGTACCCACCACGACGTCGACGGTGGTCCACTCCGCGTCGGTACGATGCCCGCGTGCCTCGACGTCGTACAGCGATGGGGCGGCGGGGCGCGGAGCGAGCCCCCGCGCTCGCCGGCTTCCGGCATCACTGAGCGCACGACTTGGCTGATAGCCGATGGCGGGCAGCCACTCCTGATTCGTGAAATGGGTGCCGTTTGCGACGACGGAAGCGTCTGCGCCCCCGTTTCGGAAGCCACGTGGCTCAAAATGCACCTCGAAGTCGAGCTGCAGCGAGTCGCCCGGCTGAAGCGGCTTCTCCAGGGCGTAGATCCGGTGGCCCAGATCATCGTCCACCAGCACACCAGACGCGGGCCGGTCAAAGGTGACCGCTCCGGTTCTGACCGCCGAGGCGGTGGCAAGATGAATGGAGTCGATTGCGGCCGCGCTGTTGTTCACGAGGCGGTACGTGCCGCGGACGTCTGCCGCTCGCCGCTCGGGAAAGATCTCGACGTGCAGGCTCGTACCTGTCAGCCACGGCTGCGGGACACTTTCGTACCGCCCATACCGCCGCTCGTACTCGGCGCGCCGTTCAATCGTGTCGGAGGCGGAATGGTATTCATTCAACACGTTCGTGTTGTAGAAAATGAAACCACCCAGAATGAGAATGAGCGCCAGTGCGGCCGCCGCAGCCCCCGCCGCCGGACGCGTAAAACGACGGCGGGCCATCCGTATCCGCACTCCCACGTCCCGCTCCCTGCCCCGCACCCAGAGCAGTTTTCCCACCACCGCGAGCAGCAGCGCCCACGCCGTCCAATAGAGCTTGGTCCACAGCCACGGCGCGAGCGACGGGCCGAATCGGCTCATGTCGCCGTATGACCAGCCCGGATCAGCCGTATAGACGAGCAGGTTGTGCTCGATCCCGAGTGCAGAGGCGAAGCCGATGAACCCATAGGCGACGAGTGCCACCAGCTGGCCCACATGTTTCTGGTTCACCACCACGTGCACCACCAGGGCAAGCAAGGCAAAGAGGAGATAGTCGGCGAGCTGCAGCCCCCCCAGGACTTTCAGGTACAGCGCGATCTCGAAATCGTGATAGCCCAGGCGCACCTGCGCGAGCATCCCGGCCGCCGTCAGGAGTGCCAGCCACGCCGCGAGCACGAGGCTTAGCCCCAGGAACTTACCCGCGAAGATGACCCATTCCGGCACGGGCGCCGCATCGGCCATCTCGCTCAGGCCGGCTTCCCGCTCCCGCCAGACCAGCTCGCCGGCGTAGAAAACAGTAAGGAGGGGAATGATGATCCACGGGCTCCGGGCATCAGTCAACGGTGCCGTCAGGAAGGTGATGAGATACTCGGTTCTGGGGAGCAAGGGCACGCTCATGAACTCCATGTGCCCGAGCATGTAAAGACCCGCGAGCACCGCGATGACCGCGAGCGGTACGAGCCCGCCGCGGCTCTTCGCGATCATCCGGAACGATGTCCATGCGATGGCGAGCGTCTGGCGCACATGGGTCGCGACGCCGAACGTTCGCGGGACCTGCGGTATGGAAATCGGGGCGCCCCTCGTGATCTCCTTGGCTGCAAGCGCCGGAGAGTGCACGTCCCGGCGGCGCGCACCGCGACGCCATCGAGTGCTCGCTGCAGGATGACCAAAGCGAAAGCGGCGATGGGTGAATGCCAGCATGCCCAGGGCGATGCTGACCCACAGGACGCGATTCCAGAGCAGCGTGCCCTCCAGCCGGATGAGGCGCGTATGCTTCTCGATTGGCGTCCATACACTGGACAGCTCCGTCAACACGGTGACGACGCCGATTGGATCCAGCAGCTTGCCCAATTCCCGCTGTACCAGGACGGCCACGCCGCCTGCCACGATGTAGGCGCTCACAAAGAGAAGCACGCTACCGAGATAGCTGGCGACCCCTCGGCGGTTCAGTGCCGCGAGCGAGAACTGGATCGCCGTAGCGATGAGGGCATTCGGCAACGCGATGAAGCCATAGGCGCCGAGGTATGCAGCGGGCCGGAATGGGCCAAGAATCTCGGCCTCCACGCCCGGCGAATACAGGGCGAGCAGGATGCCGGCCGGCACGGCGAGGAGGATCAACGCATTGACGACAAAAGCAGCGATGAACCGCCCCCCCAGGTACTCGGCCTTGCTGACCGGAGTGGTGTAGGTGAGGGGATGCATGGGCGTCTGCACGTCCCGCGTTGCTGCATCGCCGGCGACGGCAGCCGCCACGAGCAGCCACAGCAGGCTGCACAGTACGGTGACGGCCGCGACGACGAATGGCGAATTCAGGAAGAAATCGCCGTTACGCGCGTCGGAGACGTAGTTGCCCCGTATCGAATTGTAGGCGATGATAGCGAGGACGGCGAAGTAAAGCCAGGTCGAGACACGACGTATCTGATACGCAAGCTCAAAGCGGAAAATCTCGCGAAGCTTCCTCACGGCTGCGCATGGCGCCGGCCATGATGGCCGGCCATGGTGCTGAAGTAGACGTCCTCGAGATCGGGCTCCACGGGCTCGAAACCCGCAGCCGGCAACGTGTCTCCGTACACGTGCACGACGGTGCGGCCCGCGAGCAGCTTGGTCGAGATGACTGCGTGCTCGCGCTCCACACCGGCCAGTGCGCTCCGCTCGATCACCCGACGCCAGATCCGCCCCTTCAGGCCGTCGATGGCGCGCAGCGGCTCTGCTTCGAGCAGGATCTCGCCCCGCTCGATGATGGCCATCCGGGTGCACAGCTCGGACACGTCTTCGACGATGTGCGTGGAGAGGATGACCACGCTGCTCTCGCCCAGCTCACTCAGCAGATTCAGGAATCGCACGCGCTCGGCCGGGTCCAGGCCGGCCGTGGGCTCGTCCACGATCATCAGCGTCGGGTTGCCAAGCAGCGCCACCGCGACACCAAAGCGCTGCCGCATGCCGCCCGAGAAGCCGCCCAGCTTCTGCTTGCGTACGTCCCACAGGTTCACTCGCCGCAGCAGCGCCTCCACCACCGACCGGCGTGCGGCGCGCGCCGTGATCCCCTCGAGGATGGCGAAGTGCCCGAGCAGCTCCTCTGCGCTCACCTTGGGATAGACGCCGAACTCCTGAGGCAGATAGCCAAGCGTCTGCCGCACGGCATCCTTTTGCGCTACGACGTCGACGTCTCCCAGGTGGATGGTGCCGGTGTCGGGCTCCTGGAGCGTGGCAAGTGTACGCATCAGCGTTGACTTGCCGGCACCGTTCGGCCCGAGCAGCCCATACATCCCCGCGGGAATGGTGAGGGTCACATCCCTCAGCGCCTGCACGCCGTTGGCATACGTCTTGGATACACCGCGAATGTGCAGCTCCATCGCTGCCCCCTACTGCCGCTTGAGGATGTAGTACCCATAGCCTGCATCGTACCGCAGCTCCGTGGCCGGCCCACTGGTTCCGCTTCCGGCGGAAGGTGAGAAGCGCGTCTTCTTTGCGGAACGTCCAGCCCTCCGTCCACGGAAGCGAACGCGCTGGAGCACCGTTGACCGAGAACACGATTCCCTGCGGCGTCTGCGTCACGTCAACTACCATGTCACGTCCGCTCGACGGACCCTGATACTTGCCGACGAGTGGCAATGCGTCGCCGGTAAACTGTGCCGGCGCCGGCCGCGTGCCCGGAAGCACCTCGGCCACCAGGTCACCGGCCACCACGCCGGGGTCGAGCGTGGGCATGCTGTTCGTCAGCACGACGACCGCCATCTGCGCGGCGGGATACCACCTCGCCTCCGCCGAGAAGCCGGTGATGTCGCCGTCGTGGCCGATGTACTGGAGACCGCGATTGTCCTCGCCCACGTAGAGTCCCATCGAGTAGCGAAGTGGCGTTCCGTCATTGAGCCTGGACGGCGTGATCATCTCCGCATACGACCTGGGCGAAACCACCTTGCCCCCGTGCAGTGCCCTGAGCCACATGACCATGTCGCCGGCAGTCGAACAGATTGATCCGGCCGAGAACGGCCATCTGAACACGACCGGCGGCGCGCGGCGGGTGACGCCGTTTCGCATGCCGTACCCGTAGGCGCGGCGCGGCACGTCGACCGAGTTGTTGCAGTACATGGAGCGCGTCATCCCGAGCGGCTCGAAGATCTTCTTCTGGACGTAGTCCTCGTAGGTCATGCCGCTCGCCTTCTCGATGACGAGGCCGAGGAGGAAGAAGGCGGAGTTATTGTAGACCTGCGCCGTCCCTGTCGGGAACTGGAACGGATGCCGCTTGATGAGTGCGTAGGCCGAATCGCGGGGGAAGCTGCTGTTCCTCGAGAGCTCGCGGAACTCCGGCATCTCCGTGAGCCCGACAATGCCGGACGTATGATCGAGCAGCCGGCGCAGCGGCACCGTGTTGCCCCGGGTATCGAAGTCCGGAAGCCATTTCGTGATGTCGTCGTCGAGACTGAGCTTTCCCTGATCGCGAAGCTGCAGAATGGCGGCAGCGGTGAACTGCTTGGTGACCGAACCGATGGGGAATAGGGCGTCCACCGGCATGGGCACATCTGCTTCGACGTCGGCCTTGCCATACGCTTTGAGCAGCAGCGTATCCCTGCCCCTGACGACGGCAGCCGCGATGCCCACGGCGCGCTTTTCCAGGACGCCGGCGCCGGCAACGGAGTCCAGCCGCTGGGTCAGCGTACGGCCTGGCTGCGCGGTTGCGGGAGAGGCACACATCAAGACGGTGGCCGCCGCGACGAGCATCGAGCGCAGGATGACCGGACGCGGCATGCGACTGTCGATGCGATGGAAAATCGTCTTCATGTCAGGAACCTCTCGCAAAATGAATTCGAGCGCCCATCCTCGGGGAATGAGTAGGCCGGGCGGAGTCAGATGTATCCGAACAGGGGCGGAAAGACGATCACGACGATTGCCGCCCAA
>JAQBPY010000035.1 GCA_028287285.1 Gemmatimonadota bacterium | reverse complement strand
CGCCGGCCGTCATGTGTACGCGTGCGCCCGGATGCACTGCGCCCGCATCGTCCGGTCCAACCGAGAGCACCACATCAAAGGCCGACGGATCGGCGACTTCAACGAGCACCTGCCCTGCGTCGGCCGGTGCGCCCAGTACGGCGACCATGCGCGTGACCACGCCATTCACCGGTGAACGAAGCACGGAAAGCTGCTTTGCACGCTCGGCCGTCACTGCATCCGTTCGTGCCTTGGCGAGATCCGCCGTGGCCTGCTCGAGGTCCTTGCGCGGGATGATGCCTTCGGCCGAGAGACGCTGGGCGCGGTTGAATGCCGCCTGCGCCGCCGTCAACGTTGCCGTTGCCGCCGTGGCTGCCGACGTGAATGCCGTCTGGTCGAACTCCACGAGCACGTCGCCCGCGGCGACCCGTTGCCCCGTTGACACATTGACCTTCGACACACGCGTCGCCGACGGGGCGCTCAATGCCGCATATTTTTCCGGACGTGTCACCACCGTGCCGATGGCGGCGACAATATGCGTGAACGGCTCGATCTTCGCCTCCGTCGTCGATGCCGCCACGACGGGCTTTGCGGGCGCGTCTTCCGCCTTGTCCTTTGCCTTGCATGCGCCCATCGCAAGCACCGTGGCGCACAGCATCGTCGTTCGTTTCATGCCTCTCATGGTGCGGGTGCCGTCTGCGTGAGCGCGCGCAACTCGGTATTCACCGTCAGCAATGCGGCCACGTCGTCGATGTACTGGCCCAGGACTTCACGCGCGCTGCGCCGGGCTTCGAGCACCGCCGGCAGTGCCGATGCGCCTTCGCGGTATGCGGTAAGGGATCGCGTGGCCACACGATCCGCACGAACCACGAGGTCGCGATCACGCGCGATCCTGGCAATGAGCACGTCACGCTCACGCGTCCCTTCCACGATGCGTTGCCGGACCTCGAGCCGTGCAGCCGTGAGCAGCACGCGTGCTCTTTCCCGCTCGGCCATTGCTTCGGCAATTGGTCCCTGATTGCGACTAAATAACGGGAGCGGGACGGAAAGGCCGATCAGCGGCAGCATGCCGGGCTCACCGCCCGTGGGGTCGCCGAACTCCACGCCAATGCTGAGCGAGGGGAGCGCGAACACGCTGCCCTTCTGCACGCTGATTCCCAGCTCCGCCGCTTCGAGCGTGGCTTGCGCCGCGAGGATGCTCGGCGCAGTCCTCACGCTGTCGCGCAGAGCGGTGGTATCGCGCTGTACAACGGCGAGGGAATCCGCCAGCACGATGGCCACGCTGTCCGCGGGAATACCCATGAGCGTCTGCACCGTGAGCAGCGCGCTCATGTAGCTCAGTGAATCGCTCGCGGCCACGTTGATCTGCTGGCCGGCCACCACGGTGGCGAGGTCGACGTCGAGGTCGCTGGCATCACCCGCATCGCGGCGCGCCACGGTCATGATCCGCAGGCTGTCGGCATCGCGTGCCGTCTGGAGCGAGAGACGGTATCGCGCCTGCGCCGCGAGAGCCCGTGTATAGGTGGTGTCGACTTCGACGAATGCCGCGGCGCGCTCGGAGCTGAACAGCAGCCGCGCGGCCCGGACCGACGCACTCGCCTGCCCGCCGCGAATGCTCCGCGTGCGCAAGGCGTCGAAGATCGGGATGTCGACGGTGATGTGTTTTTGCGGTGTGGCCTTGGAGTAGCTGGCGGCGAGCGTGGGATTGGGAAGCGCGCGCGCGGTGAGTGCTCGCGCGAGTGCAGCGGCCGTGTCGGCTCGTGCAAGGGCGACACGCGTTCCCGCGGAGAGGGCGGCCCGCTCCGCCTCGGCGCGCGTGACCGGAAGCTGGGCGCCCGCCGGAAGTGCGGCGAGCAGGGCGAGCAGGGATAGCTGTCGGTATTGAATCACGCCTTTCAGGCTAGCAGTGAAACCTGTCGGCAGGATGACAGCTCTCGCGAGCTCTATTGCCGAAAGCAGGGTCTTCGGACCTGCGCTTACACCGGGACCGCAGCTGGAAACACCAGGGTTGCCCGCGTTCCCACACCGAGCTCCGAGGTAATGGCAAGCTGCGCATCGTGCGCCTCCGCCACCCATTGGGCAATGGACAGCCCCAGACCTGCACCTCCGGCGCGGGAGCGCGAGGCATCGCCACGATAGAACCGCTCGAACACGTGTGGTAGTTGTGCCGGCGGAATGCCGCTGCCTGTGTCCACCACCACCACGGTTGGCTGCGGTGCGGGCGAGACACTCACCCGAACGGACCCGCCCGGTGCCGTGAACTTCACCGCATTGTCGAGCAGCACCACCATCAGCTCCCGAACGAGCGCCGCGTCGCCGACCACCGCGCTTTCCTCGAATTCGTCAACCACGAGCGTGACACCCGCTGCGTGCGCGAGCGTCCGGATGGACACGGCCGCATCGAGCACCACGTCATCCAGGAAGAATCGCGTGCGCTCCACGTTTCGCTCGCCTGCGTCCGCACGCGCGAGCATGAGCAAGTCGTCCACCACGCGGCCAAGTCGTTGGGCTTCACGCCCCATTCCCCGCAATGCCTCGGCGTATTGTTCTTCCGACCGTGGCTCCTGCAGGGCGACTTCCGCCTTGGTGCGCAGCACGGCGATGGGTGTTCTCAGCTCATGCGCGGCATCCGCCATGAACCGGCGCGTGTAGGCCATGGAGCGTTCCGCAGGCTCCGTTGCCTTCTGCACCAGGAAATATCCACCCACCGCCACGAGCACGAGTGCGGCGAGCGCAACGCCGCCAAAGGCGGCGATCAGGGCCGCGTATCGGTCGGCCAGTTCAACCTGATCGGCCGCCACTACCGCCACGAGCGGTTGCCCGGAGGCAAGCCTGAACCGTTCGGCGTGGATGGACAGGATGTGCTCGTTGCCCACGTCCACCTCCTCCGTGACGCTGAGGGAGGTTGCCGCCCTGAACGCAGCGTCGCGGACCCAGTGCGACGCGGTGTCCGGAATGACGGGCACACCGGCGACGTTCACGATGTACAGCGCGCGATCGGGGATGTGTAGCTCCTCCACGGCGTCGACCACGGCGCCATGGGTCGTCGCCGCCTCCATCTCGCGAATGCGCGCGGCGCGGACGAGCTCTTTCGTCGCGTCACGAAGCGAGTCATTGAGCTGCTTCGTGAGCTGCGCATGGATCATCCAGAACAACCCGCTGCCAAGGAGCAGGAGGGTGAGGCCGAGGGTGGCGGCGTACCAGAACGTGAGCCGGCGCCGGAGGGTGGCGAGGGGGTGCAGTGCAACCGCGCTGGTCACAGCCCCAGGCGGTAGCCCGCTCCACGCATGGTATGGATGAGCTTTGGCTCATAGCTGTCATCGATCTTTCGACGCAGGCGCCGCACGAGCACCTCGAGCACGTTGGTGAACGGATCGTGGTTGTCGTCCCACACGTGCGCGGTGATCGCGGCGCGATCGAGCACTACATCGGGGTGCAGGGCAAAGCATTCGAGCAGCGCGAATTCCTTGGCGGTGAGCTCGATGGTGCGCTCGCCCCGCCTGGCCCGGCGTCCGGAAAGGTCGATCTCGAGGTCGGCGACGCGTACCGTGCGGGGCGCGAATGCCGGACGGCGGCGGCTGAGCGCCCGCACGCGCGCGATGAGCTCCTGCAGCGCGAATGGCTTGGTGAGATAGTCGTCGGCCCCTGCATCGAGCCCCGTCACGCGGTCTTCCACCGCGTCGCGCGCGGTGAGCATCAGGATGGGCGTGCCGATGTCTTTCGCACGCAGCGAACTGCAGAGCGAAAAGCCGGATTCACCGGGCAGCATGACGTCGAGAATGAGGACGTCGAATGCCTCGGCCGTGGCAATCCGGAATCCGTCGCGTGCGTCGCCGGCGTGCATCACGCGCGCGCCGGCGCCGCGAAGTCCGTTGGCGACTTCGCGCGCGAGCTCCGTATCGTCCTCTACGAGTAAGACGCGCATCGTGGGCTGTTGAGCTTTGGTTTGCATTGAAACTGCACGAGCGCACAATTGGCGCATACCCCGACTCGCGATTTCCTGCTCGCCAACCGATCTTTACCGTTCAACCTCTCCCACCGCCATCATGTCCCCGATCAAGCTCGCAGTATTCGTCGTCGCCATCGCGGCCATGCCGCTCGGTGCCCAGCAGTCGCCCACGCTCGACGCCAACCAGAAGCTCGCGCGCGAGGTGTACAAGGAGATCATCGAGATCAACACCACCGATTCCGTGGGCTCGGTGACGAAGGCGGTGAAAGTACTCGAGAAACGCTTCAGGGCGGCAGGGTTTCCGGCAAAAGACATTCAGGTGCTCACGCCGCCCGACAAACCCACGAAGGCCAACCTCGTGGTGCGCTATCACGGCCGGAACCCGCAGGCAAAGCCCATCATGCTGCTCGCCCACCTCGACGTGGTGGCCGCGCTTCGCACCGACTGGACGATCGATCCATTCGTGCTCACGGAAAAGGATGGCTACTTCTATGGCCGAGGCTCCAGCGACGACAAGGCCATGGCGTCGATCTTTGTGGCGAACCTGCTGCGCGACAAGAAGGAAGGCTGGGTGCCCGAGCGCGATATCATCCTCGCCCTCACCTCGGACGAAGAAGGCGGCAACGCCAACGGCGTGGACTGGCTGATCAGGAATCACAAGAACGTCATCGACGCCGCCTTCGCGCTGAACGAAGGCGGCGGTGGCTCCCTGCGCAACGGTACGTACTTCTTCAACTCGGTCCAGGCCGCGGAAAAGGTGCCGGTCAACCTTACGCTCACGGCAACCAACCGCGGCGGACACTCGAGCGTGCCGCGCCCGGACAATGCCATTTATACGTTGACCGATGGGCTCTCGAAGCTCGCGCGCTTTCGGTTCCCCGTCATGCTGAATGAAGTGTCGCGCACCTTCTTCGAGCGCACCGCGGCGCTCGAGACGCCCGACGTGGGCGCAGCCATGCGGGCTATTGTCGCCAACGAAAAGGACTCGGCGGCGGCGGCGGTCATCTCGCGCGACCCCCGCTACGCCTCCATGCTCCGCACCACCTGCGTTGCCACTCGGCTCGCCGGCGGCCATGCGTACAACGCGCTGCCGCAGACGGCGTCAGCCAACGTCAACTGCCGAATCGTGCCCACCCAAAGCACCGACGACGTGGTCGCCACGCTGAACCGCGTTGTGGCCGACACGGGCGTTCACATCACCTCGACGCTCGACAAGACGGAGAAGACGGGCGCCAAGCCGAGTGCCCTCGTCGCGGAAGTGATGGATCCGATCACGGCGATCACGCATGACATGTACGGCGCGAACATCCCGGTCATCCCGGTGATGTCCACCGGTGCCACGGATGGCCGGTTCCTTCGTGCGGCGGGCATTCCCACCTATGGCGTGAGCGGTCTGTTCGGCGATCCGCTCGACGTGCGCGCTCATGGCCGCGATGAGCGCATCTTGGTGAAGTCGTACTTCGAGGCGCATGAGTTCCTGCATCGGCTCGTGCGTCAGCTGGCGTCGCCGAAGCTTACGCCCTGACGCAATGCCTGCGCGACGGTGATGAGCTAGGGCAACGCTCGATGATTGTCCGGTACCGCACCAACAGTCCAGGGCACGTATTTGACTCGGGACAATACCCGACAGCCGGTCAAACAGCGCAGCCGGGTAAGCCGGTCTAAACGACGCATACTACGTCGCCCTGGACGAGAAGTGACCAGAAAGCGCAGCCCTCTTTGCGACTTCATCAAGGTGACGGTAAGTTGTCTGCACATGCACGACTCCACGAACCGAAGCCCATCCACGAGCGCCGCGAGCACGCAGCCCACACGAACGTTCGTGGATGCCGATAGTGTGCGATGGCAGGTGTTCGAGCGGGCGTTTGCCGACTACGACCGGCGCACCGGACTCTCTCTCATTTTCGCAAGCGAATCTGCCGTTCGCCGTGTGCGCGACTACCCGGAGAACTGGCAGGCGCTCTCCGACGAGCAACTGGCCGAATTGAGCTGGAAGTCCTGACTCCGCCTTAGCGGCGCGCACCGAGCTGTTCGCCCACAGGCACCGGAATGGGCTGGGCGCTGCCGGCACCGATACCGGGCCGTCCCTCTGCCAGAATGCGCGTCACGAACCGCTGCCCTTCCGACACCCGCTCCATCTCGATCGCAATTGAATCGATGGCCTGCTCCATCCGCTGCAGGCGCTCCGTCTGGTCTGCCGGCGCCGGAGCCACTCGGGGCATGCTGCCGCGGCGCCAGAACATGCGCGAAATGGAGACGGCGATGGGAGCCAGCACGAAAATCGTGAAGACGATGGCGACCGGCACGAAGTTTCCCGACATTGGATCCCCTCTTCCCATGTTCATGCCGGAAAACGGCGTGGACGTTCCTGCATACTGCGCCGGAAGCGATGCAAGCGTCTTCCCGTTCTCATCGATATCACTTTCCAGCCGCGCAATGCGCTTGTCGAGTATGCCGAGCCGCTCTTCCAGCCCTGCCCTGTCCTTGCCTTCGGCGCCCCTCAATTGCTGCTGAATGCTCGAGCGGCGCCGCACGGCCGACGACAGCTGATCCGACAATTCCGACGCGCGCGACCGGAGCAGTCCAATGTCACTCGACGTCATGGCATTCGGCGTCACCACGTTTCCTCCAACGCCAATGGCTGGCGGCGGTGGAGGGGCCGGAATCACTGGCTGGGGTGCTGCGCCTGCTTGTGTCATGCCCCTCCGTACGAGGAAACAGGCACGGAGGTTACACCGCACCCACCGAACCGAGGACGACCAGCACTGCGCCTACGGCACGGGAATGTTGAAAGCGAGCGTTCCGCCGCCATGGGCGTCGGGTACGATGCTCGCGCCCAGAATCATCCGGTCGAGCCGGTTGTCGGGATGCGCATGCGAGTATCGCACCACTTTGAGCCCACTGAACGTGCCAATGGCCGCACCCAGGACGACGTCGCTTGCCCAGTGGTTGTTGTGGTACATGCGCGAGACACCCACCAGCGACGCCCCGCCATACATGACCGGCGCAATCATCCAGAGGCGCTGCGGCATCGTCCGCCGCACTTCGCTCGTCACCGCCGCCGCGACGGCAAATGCCGTTGTGCTGTGTCCGGACGGAAACGATTGTCGCTGGTCGTTGCCGAATCCTCCCCAGAGCTTGAAATCGCGCGAGTTGGTGTCGGAGGTGGCATAGGGACGTGCCCGCCCGAGCGTTCCCTTGAGCACCGTGGTAATACTCGTTGCCAGCAGCACCGCCTCCACGCCGTGCCAGCCGAGGTCCGCAATGTCCCTGTGGCTGGACGAGCGGCCGAGCAGATACATCGACCCACCAATGATGAATGCACCTGGCGCGGCGATGCGCTCGACATTGCGCGCGAACTGATCAATGCCCTTGTTGCCCTGGATGTCTTCCTTCTGGATCAACTCGGCGAAATGCCGGTCTACGGGAAACATGGCAAAGGTCAACCCGACAAACCCTGCCGCGAGCGCGGCGTCACGCGTCGTGAACAGCGTGTGCCTGTCGGCATGTGCCGTATCCCTGGGAATCTGGGTTCGACCGTTGGCGGTCGTGTCCTGAGCAGCGAGCGTCTGCGTGCCAAAGAGCAGGCACAGCACGACAGTGCGAATACAGCGAGAAGCAGACCCAGCCATGACGTTCGGTGGTTGCGGGAAGTTCGCTTCGAGGAAAGGGAGACCAATTGCAGGAATCAGGCGAGCGCGCTTCGTGCATCGCACTTGAGCATGCAATTACCTCCCCTGGCCTGCTGAGCACGCCAGTCATGATCGGTCATCTGGCTCGCCTGATCGGCGATTACGGCTACTACATCGTCGCCCTCTTCCTCTTCATCGAGGGAATTGCCGTCCCCGTCCCCACGGACGCGACGCTCGTCACGGCGGGTGCCTTCGCGGCTCATGGACGCCTGTCACTCACCATTCTCTTCATCGTCTCCACCATTTCCACCACGCTCGGCACCACCGTCGCATTTCTGCTCGGCCGCCGTGGTGGTGACTTTTTCGAGAAACATTCCAGGCGGGTGCATCCGGCCGTGCTGCTCCGGACGCGAAGCTTCATGGACCGGCATGGCAGCATGATGGTGGCAACGGGACGCTTCATTCCGTTTGCCCGCATGCTCATCTCGCCACTCGCAGGGTTGTCCACGATGAGCCTGGCGCGGTTCACCGCCTTCAACCTGGCGGGTGCGGCGGTATGGTCCGCCGTGTTTTGCGGTGTCGGGTATTTCTTCGGCCAGCACCCTCCGACGTTTGGCCATGGTCTCGTGCGCGGGGCGCTCGTCGTCGCCGTGGGTCTTGGTCTCGTCGTCACCGTGGCCGTTGCCGGCGGCTGGCTCGTGGAAGGGAGCGAAGCCGCCTGGCGCGCCGAGGGCACCGTGTGGCATCGTGTTCTGATGTCGGCGCCAATGCGCGTGCTGGCCGCACGGTCACCCGCTGCCAGGGCCTTTCTCTTTCGCCGCTTCACACCGGGCGACTATCTGGGGCTCAACCTCACCCTGGGCCTGGGACTCAGCTTTGTAACGCTGGTGATTTTTGGCGCAATCACCGATGCGTTGCTGTCGCGCGACGCCGTTCCCCGGTTCGACCTCGACCTCGCTGCCGCCTTTCGTGAAACAGCCACGACGGGGAGCCTGGCCTTCTGGGCGGGGGTGAGCAATTTCGGTTCGTTGCCGATTGTTGCCGCCATCGGTTTTTCGCTGGCCTGCTGGCTCAGCTACCGTCGTACGTCGTGGCTTCCCGCCGTGGGATTCGGGGCCGCGATGGGAGGCAGTTCCATCCTCGATACCGTCGTCAAACACTTTTTCGTGCACCAGCATGGGCCGGTTACCGGGCAGTCCGCTGCCGAGCTCGGCACACCAAGTGGCCAGGCATTGGGGTCGCTGGTGGGGTATGGAATGATCGCCTATTTCCTGATGCTGCTGCTGCACGGGCATCGAAAGCACGTCGCCATTGCCGCGGCCGCGACCCTCATGGTGCTCGTGGTGTCGTTCGCGCGGCTCTACATCGGCGACCGGTACTTCAGCGACGTCGTGAGCGGCCTTGCCGCGGGCTGTGTGTGGCTTTCGGCATGCCTGACCGGGCTCGAGGTGGCAAGGAGAAAAGGAACGGCGCGCCGGCTTGGGTAGCGGCGGCGCACTCCTGTCGCGACGTTTGGGACTTCACCTCAACAGCCCCGTTCATGGCCAATACCAAAGCGCGACATTTTGTCTGGAGTGACGTGAAGGAAGAGCGCGTCACCGATACCATCTCACGGAAGCTCATCACCGGCGATCAGATGATGATCGCGCAGGTGTTCCTGAAAAAGGATGCCGTTGTGCCGCAGCACTCGCACCACAACGAGCAGATCACCTACATCATCTCGGGCGCGCTGCACTTCTGGATCGGCGCCAACCGCGAGCACGAAGTCGTGGTCCGCGCGGGCGAAGTCCTGCACCTGCCGTCGAATCTGCCGCACGAAGCGAAGGCACTCGAGGACACGCTCGACGTGGACATCTTCAACCCGCCCCGCCAGGATTGGCTCGATGGTACCGACAGCTACTTCCACAATACGAAATAGCCATGGATCTGGGTCTTGGTGGAAAGATCGCGCTCGTGGCCGCGGCGAGCCGAGGGCTGGGGCGCGCCGTGGCGGAGGAGTTGGCACGTGAGGGGGCGCATCTCGTGATCTGCGCACGCGGCGCGGACGCGTTGCGCGAAACGGCGGCGGCAATTCGCGCAGAAACCGGGGTAAAGGTCGCGGAGGTCGTCGCTGATCTGTCGGATCCATCCGGCGTGGCGCGGGTGACCGAGTGTGCGCTCGCGGATTTTGGCAGGGTGGACATTCTCGTGACGAATTCCGGTGGTCCACCCGCGGGCCCCTTTGAATCACATTCCGCGCAGGCGTGGCAGGCGGCCGTTCAGCAGAACCTGCACAGCGTGGTGGAACTGTCGCGGGCGGTGCTTCCGGGCATGAAGGAGCGCCGGTGGGGGCGGATCATCAACGTGACGTCCATTGCCGTAAAGCAGCCGGTGGACGGGCTCATTCTTTCCAACAGTGTGCGGGCCGCCGTTACGGGATTTGCCCGCACGCTGGCGAATGAAGTTGCCACCTTCGGCATTACGGTGAACAACGTGATGCCGGGTTACACGCGCACGCAGCGTGTGGAGGATCTTGCGCAGCGGAACGCGTCGCTGCATGGGTCGACGCCGGATGCGGAGCGCGCAAAGTGGGAAGGTCAGATTCCCATGGCGCGCCTAGGGGAGCCCGCGGAGTTTGCGGCGATGGTGGCGTTTCTCGCCTCGGAGCGGGCCAGTTATACAACCGGGGCGTCGATACCTGTGGACGGCGGGTGGATCAGGAGCCTGCTTTGACGTTGTCCCGCGTATTCATGCTGCACCTGAGCGGCTCATGAACAGCCTTCGACTGCTCGCCGTGCTGTTACTCGTGGCCTGCTCCACCAACCCGCCGCCTGATGAAGACAAATATGTCATCGGCACGGGTGCGTCGTCTGCAACGACGGTGTGTCTGGAGCGAAAGATGGTCACCGTGATCAACCGCTCGAATAGCGCCATCGACGTTTCGGCGCGCTTCATCGCGGACCGGCGGCTCATTCCGCTTGGAATCGTGGGCAGCGACCGGAGCGAAGAATTCGAGATGCCCAAAGGCTCGAGCGACGTGGATTACCGGGTCACGAACCAGGAGCGCAAGTTCATGCCAAACGGCGTGGAGCTGCGCTTTTCGTGTGCGGCGAAGGAAGTAACCGCACCCTAGCGGACGCTAAAAGGGCAGGTCGTCGTCGTCGTGCGGCGGTGCGTCGTCCATGGGTGGCGCTGAGGTATACGACGGTGCGCGCCCGCCCTCACGCGGCACCGGCGCCGGATATGGGCTGGGTCCGCTCCGGGGCGGCCAAATGATGCCTTCACAGCCCGGCCCGCCACGCTCCTTGGGCTTGTTCCGGCATTTGAAGTCCGGCGCCTTTGGATTGCGCTTGCTGAGGCGATCGTCCCACATCAATCCGCCACAAATAGGGCACTTGGGCATTCCATCGGCAGAGGCTGCCTGCTCTTCCGCCGGCGTGGCCGCGCGCGCCGCGTCACGCGGCGGCCACACAACCCCCTCGCACGCCTTGTCCTTGCACTTGAAGTCGGGGGCTTTGGGATTCCGCTTGCCTGCACGGTTGTCCCACATCTCGCCCTGACACTTGGGGCACGCGGGAATTTCGGATGCTGCGTCCGGGGCTGTCTGGTTTTCGCTCATGGGGTAAAGATAAAATGGCGGATGGCGGGAGAACAGTCGGTCGGTCGGTCGGTCAGGCGGTCAGTCGGTCAGGCGGTCAGTCGGTCAGTCGGTCAGTCGGTCGGCTGACTCACAGACTGACTGACTCACAGACTGACTGACTCACAGACTGACAGACTCACAGACCGCCCGACCCACCTACACCGCATCCGACAACGACGTAAAGTTGAAATCCTTCACCTTGATCGTCGGGAATACCACGTTACCGCCTGCTTCCGTACCCGCCACACGCTCCGCCCTGCCGGCCATTTCCAGATTGTTCAGCATGAACAACGGACTCTCGTTGAAGCGCAGATTCTTCACCGCCTTCGTGATCTTTCCGTTCTCGATCAGGTAGGTGCCGTCGCGTGTCAGGCCCGTGTAGAGCACCGTGCGCGGATCGACCTGACGCAGGTACCAGAGACGAGTGACCAGAATGCCGCGCGGCGTGGAGGCGATCATCTGCTCTCGTGTCGCGTCGCCGCCGGTCATCTTCACCGCGCCAAGGCCACCGTTGGGACGCGTGCCTTTCTTCTGCGCCCAGAAGCGCGAGTATGCGAGCTGCTTGAGCACGCCGTTCTCGATCCACACTTCGCGGCCGAGCGGGAGTCCTTCGCCCGTCCATGGCTGGCCAAGGAGCTGTGGGTCGGCCGGGTCGGAAAAGAGCGTGACCTTGGAGTCGACGATCTTCTCGCCGATCTTCGTGCCGCCGCCTGTCTTCGAAAATGCCGACCGTCCCTCATCAGCGCTGCGCGCGTCAAGGGCAAAGGCCAGGAGCTGCACGAGATCACCAACGGCCTGGGGCTCGAGGATCACCGTATAGCGGCCCGGCTCCACGGCAACGGGGTTCCGTGATGCCCGCGCCTTTTCAATGGCGCGGTCACTCACCGCCTTGAAGTCGATCTGCTTCCAATCGGGATGATCGGCCGCGGCCCAGCCGGAGCCGGTGCCGTCGTTGGTGCGAACGGTGAGCTGGTAGTTCGCACTCGTGCTCGGGAAGTACGCGAACAATCCCGTGTTCGATGCAATGGCGTTGAACGAGCTCCCTGCCACGATGAAACCCGCGGATGCCAGGTCACCGGCCGACTTGGACGCATCGATGGCCGTGTGTGCCGCCGCCGCACGCTCGGCCGGCGTGAGGTTCGCCGTCGACTCGAAGTACGTGTTGACGGTGTTGTATGTCTGCGGGGGAAGATTGGGCATGCTGTCCGGATCTTCCGGCGCGAGCTTCGCAATGGCCTCGCTCTGCCGCACGGCACGCTCGAGGCCTTCAGGGCTGAAGTCGCCCGTGGTCACGACCGCGTGCTTGGAGCCGTAGCCCGACTGCACCACCAGCTGCGAGTTGCCCACGCCGCCCGATGTACTGATGCGGTTCGCGGCAAACCGGATGTTGCCCGTGTAGCCGCCGCCCAGGTTCACGCCAATGGAATCGGCTTTCGAAAGCTTCACCACGCGCTCGCACAGCGCCTGCGCGTCGGCCTTCGACATCATGTCGTTCGTCGCGATGCCGTTCTCCTTTGAGAACAGACTCTTTGGCGCGCTCATGCCTTTCTCCCGGTATTGATGACATTGATGTTCCTGAAGCGACTCGGCACACACCCGTGGCTCACGGCGTTCACCTGGCCCGGCTGGCCCTTGCCGTCAAAGAAGCTTGCGCCCATCTCGTAGCTCTTCTTGCCGCCAATCATGTCCATCGAATTCCAGAAGTCCGGCGTGCGCATCTGGTACGCCACGTCCTTGAGCTGGCCCACGATCTTGCCGCCCTTGATCTCGTAGAACAGCTGCCCGCCAAACTGCGCGTTGTAGCGCTGCTGATCAATGGAGAAGCTGCCGTCGCCGATGATGGCGATGCCCTTGTCCGTAGCGGCAATGAGGTCCTCGTAGCTGAGGTCTTTCTCGCCAGGCAGCAATGACACGTTGGGCATGCGCTGGAACTGCACGTCGTTCCAGCCATCCGAGTGGCAGCAGCCGTGGCTGCGAATGGGACGCTTCTGGCTCTCGTACCACCAGTCGAGCATGGGCGCCTGCTCACGCGTGGTCTGGTAGTCGTTCACCATGCCGTTCTTGATGATGAGGAACTTGTCCGGCTTCACGCCGTCGTCGTCCCAGCCAATGGTGGAGCATCCACCTTCCTGCTCGCGGTCGCCCTGGATGTTCATGAACCTGGGGCCGTACTTGAACTTTCCGAGCTTCTCGCGCGGCGGTGCCAGGAAGCTCGTGCCGGCATAGTTGGCCTCATATCCCATCGCGCGATCGAGCTCCGTGGGGTGTGCCACGCTCTCGTGAATCGTCAGCCAGAGGTGACTCGGATGCAGCACGAGGTCATAGCGGCCGACGTCGACGGGTTTTGCGGCAAGTTTTGCAGCGGCTTCTTCGCCCCACTTCTGCGCGTTCTCCACCGGTCTGGCGCTGGTGAGGTATTCATACCCTCGCGCCGCGGGCTGGATGACGTTGGTGCGTGTCTGAAAATCCGAGAAGTCATCCTTGACCGCCGTGGCCGCAAAGGGCAGCCAGGTGCGAAGCACCGTCTGCGTGGTGAAGGTGCCTTCGCTGTTGGCGTAG
>JAQBPY010000027.1 GCA_028287285.1 Gemmatimonadota bacterium | reverse complement strand
ACGACGTGATCGCCGGCGGGCATCTCACCCTTGATGCGGCGGTACAGATACTTGTGCTCGAAGAACAGCACGCAGTCCTCGTCACGAATGGCGGCCTTCATCAAGCCCTTCGCGTCGGCCGCCGTGCTCGGGTAGACCACCTTGAGACCGGGCGTGTGAATGAAGCCCGCTTCCGGATTCTGCGAGTGGAACGGGCCGCCACGTACGTATCCGCCGCTTGGACCACGCACCACCATGGGACACGGCAGGAAGGCACGATACCTCGCCGTGGCCACGTAGTTGGTGAGCATGTCGTACGCGTTCGCGATGAAGTCGATGAACTGCATCTCGACGACAGGCCGCAGTCCCATGTGCGCTGCACCCGCGGCGGCGCCCACGATGCCGATCTCCGAGATAGGGCTGTCGATCACGCGCGACTCGCCGAACCTGGCCATGAGACCATCGGTGACCTTGAACGCGCCACCGTATGCACCGATGTCCTCACCGATGCAGAAGACGTTGTGGTCGCGCTCCATCTCCTCGAAGAGCGCTTCGCGAATGGCCTCGAGATAGGTGATCTCGGCCATCAGACGTCACCACTGATGTCGTACGTGCCCCATCCGTCGGGCCGCTCGTTCTCCTCGACTGCCGCGCTCTTGCCTTCGCGGAACCAGAGCGGCCTGGCCGACGGCGGATCTGCATAGACACCCGTGAGCGCATCGAGCGGCTCGGGAACGCCGGACAATTCGGCAATGTCGGTGGCCTCGTCGATCTCACGCTGCACCCGTGCGTCGATGTCGGCGATGGCCGCGGCCGTGACGCCACGCTCTTTCAGTTGCACGAGATAGCGATCGATGGGATCATTTTCCTTTGCCCAGCGATCGATCTCGCCATCGGGCACATACGACTGGTTGTCGTGCTCCGCGTGCCCCTTGCGGCGGTACGTCATGAGCTCGACGATGGACGTTCCCTCTCCGTTGCGGGCCCGGTCGACAGCGCGTTTGGTGGCTTCGTACGCGGCGATGACGTCGTTGCCGTCGGCGCGCTCGCCAGGTATCCCGTAGCCGATGGCCTTATCCACGAGCTGCGCGGCGGCGGTCTGCTTCGACGTGGGCGTCGAATACGCGTAGCCGTTGTTCTCGATGACCACCACGAGCGGGCAGCGCTGCACGGCGGCGAAGTTGATGCCCTCGTGAAATGCTCCCGTGGACGTCGCGCCGTCGCCGATGTAGATGAGACCGACGCGGTCCTCGCGGCGCATCTTGAAGCTCAGCGTTACCCCGGCCATGACGGGCACCATGTCGCCAAGGGGCGAGATCTGCCCGATGAAGCCACGCTGCGTATCGCCGAAGTGGATGTTGAGCTCACGCCCGCGCGTGGGCGAATCGCCGCGCGCCATGTACTGCTTGAGGATCTCCACCGGGGTCGCGCCCTTCACGAGCATCGAGCCGAGATTCCGGATGAGCGGCGAGAGGATGTCGCCCTGACGGAGCGCATACGCACTGCCCACGGCGTCGGCTTCCTGACCGAGCGAGCGGAACAGGCCGCCCACGACTTTCGTCTGGCGGTACAGGTTCACGAGCCGCTCCTCGAGCGAACGCGTGAGACGCATCCAATAGTAGAGGTCGAGCCGCTGCGCCGGCGTGAGTGAAACGCCTTGCATTAGCGTGTCGTCCCGAGCGACGCGAAGGATCTGCTCTTGGCCTGGAAAAAAACAGACGCCACTAGTACGCCGCTTCGAGCGTATGTGCCGGGTCGTCCGCGCGATGCAGCTCGACGAAATACTTCTTGACGTTGCGGTCCATGCGGCTCTCGCCCATCTGGTCCGTCACGACCTCGACGAACGTATAATGGCCGCCCTCGGCGCGAACGCTCAGCTTCAGTGCGCCCAGCGTGCCGCTCAGGTTGCGCGTACGTGCCGTGCTGGAAAGTTGTGACAGGCCCAGATCCGCAAAGAACCGGTCCGCCACGACGAGTGCCTGCGCGGGGGTAACGTGACTACGATAGAAATGACGCATCTCAGGGGGTACCGCTCCGTTCGTTGAGCACGTCCTGCATCCATTCCGTCTTCTCGAGCGGCTTGGACGCTTCGCTGTGGAATTGTATGCCCACGGCCCATTGACCGGAGGTGACATAGCTGAGCTTCGCCGAGTACGCACCCACCTGCGGCGCCTTGACGAAGCCGTCATACGTTTTGGCGCCGTCGGCCGTATTGGCGAAGATCCGCCCTTCACCCGTTTCGATGGGCTGGCCGGTTTTCCGATCCTTCACCGTGATCGTGTAGATCACGTCTTCACGAGCATGCGGCGGCACGGGATCCGACGAGATCACGAATGAATACGTCGCCGTACTCTGGCGGAGCTCCGGATGCTTTGGCGGACCACCGCACGAGGACGCGCCAACGAGCGCGATGACGAGCGCTGACGACGCGAGCCGGTGTGCGGTGGATGCCATGGTCATGACTGGTAGTACTCGAGACCGAGGTGGGTGATCTGCTCCTCGCCCATCAGGTGACGGAGCGTGTTCTTGAGCTTCGTCTGCTGAATGAAGAGGTCATGCTCGGGCTGCAGGCCTGGGGCCGACATGGGGCTCTTGTAGTAGAACGACAGCCATTCCTGGATGCCCTTCATGCCCGCGCGGTGCGCGAAGTCGCTGAACAACGCCAGGTCGAGCACCAGCGGCGCGGCAAGGATGGAATCGCGGCAGAGGAAATTGACCTTGATCTGCATGGGGTACCCCATCCAGCCCACGATGTCGATGTTGTCCCAGCCTTCCTTGTTGTCGCCGCGCGGCGGATAGTAGTTGATGCGCACAACGTGCGAAAAGCCCTTGTACAGCGCCGGATACTTTTCGGGCTGCAGAATGGTGTGCAGCACCGACAGCTTCGACTCTTCCTTCGTCTTGAAGGACTGGGGATCGTCGAGGACTTCGCCGTCGCGGTTGCCCAGGATATTCGTGGAATACCAGCCGGCGAGGCCGAGCATGCGGGCCTTGATGCCGGGCGCGATGATGGTCTTCATCCAGGTCTGGCCGGTCTTGAAATCCTTGCCGGAGATCGGGATGCCGCGCTCGTTTGCGAGCTGGACGAGCGCCGGGAGATCGACGGACAGGTTTGGCGCGCCATTGCAGAACGGCACGTTTTCCATGATGGCTGCATAGGCATAGAGCATGGACGGCGCGATGGCTTCGTCATTGTTCTCCATGGCGCGTTCGAACTGCTCGAGCGTGGCGTGCTGCGGGCCGGGCTTGATGAAGATCTCGGTGGACGCGCACCACACGATGACGAGGCGGTCGCACTTGTGCTTGGCCTTGAAATCGCGCATGTCCTGCCGCAGCTGCTCGGCGAGGTCGCGCTTGGTCTTGCCCTTCTTGAAATTCGTGCCGTTGAGCCGCGTGACGTAGTGGTTGTCGAACACGGCGGGCATGGGCTTGATCGCCTTCATGAAGTCGGCGATGGGCTCGAGATGTTTGTCCTCGAGTACTCCGGCCTTCTTGGCGGCGGTGTAGGCGTCATCGGCAATGGGGTCCCACGCGCCGAACACGATGTCATTGAGGTCGCTGAGCGGAACGAAGTCCTTGATCAGCGGCGTGCGGTTCTCGGTGCGCTTGCCAAGGCGAATGGTCGCCATCTGGGTGAGCGAGCCGATGGGCTGCGTGTAGCCGCGGCGAATGCTCTCCACGCCGGCCATGAACGTCGTGGCGACGGCGCCGAGGCCGGGCGTCAGGATGCCGAGCTTGCCGGTGGCAGGGCGCGGTGCGGTGCGAGCGTCTGAAGCGGAACCTTGCACGAATGTTTCTCCTTCTCAATGAGCAGAGGGCGCGGCTTGCGCGGTCAGGCCAGCCGCCGGAAGGGTCTCCGGCGAGTTGTCCAGCTTTGCAAAATCCGCTCGCGTGGTGGCGCTGTAAACGAACGCCACGCGCTGGATCACGGTGATCCAGGCCGTTACGGTCAGGGTGACGATGATGATGGCCAGCGGCCATCCGTTGAAGAACAATCCGAACAGTGCCTGCGGTGCGGCCATGAGCACCACGCGCTCAGGACGCTGGAGCAACCCCACCTTGGCGTCGAGCCCGAGCGCCTCGGCCCGCGCGCGCGTGTACGACGTCAGGAACGCACCCATCAACCCCAGCAGCGCCGTGATCATGAGGGGTACGCTGGCATGTAGTGCGCTCGTCGCGTAGAACACGGCCAACCCGCCCAGCACGAACCCGTCGGCGAGACGGTCCAGCGTGGAATCGAGGAAGGCGCCAAAGGTGGAGCTGCGCCCCGACCTCCGGGCCACCGTTCCATCCAGCACGTCGAACAGCGCCGTCAACGACAGAAACCAACCGCCGGTCTTGATGTGACCCGTGGCGTAGATGATACCACCCACCACCGTGCACAACGTGCCGAACACCGTGATCGTGTTCGGATGAACGTTCAACCGCACGAGCCAGTCAGCGACGGGATCGATCAGTCGTAAATATCCGTTTTTTACCAGGTCGGGCAGAAGCTTCATGCGGCTCCGAGGCACACCGGAGGCCCCGCGGCCGTGCGGTCGCGCAGCGTTGTGCAAATGGCGAAAATACGAACGGGCCGGAGTATAAGCTCCGGCCCGGAAAGGTATTCGCGGGCAACACGTCCAGCAACCAGCCGAACGTGCTCAGCTGTGGCACGTGCGCTTCAAGGGACAGGCCATGAGAACGTGCCATTCAACGGCACGGTACGGCTCTGGTAAGTACGCGAGCCGTCCACGGTCACGGCCTTGAAGGTCACGGACGTGCCGCGGGCCACTCCCTGCACCACGATGCGCTCCACGGTATTCGCGGGCACCTGGCGGAGAAACAGCTCCGTGCTCCCGGTCGGAGTCACGGAAATGTTGACGCCCTGGCTCAGGTTGTTCGTCACGGATACGGCCTGCTCTGCGGTGACGGTAGGCTGTGGCGCGGTGCGCACTTCGACCTGGCGTCCCCCACCGCACGCAGCGGAGAACAGGAGCACGAATACCGCGGCTCTCGGCGAAACTCTCATGAAACCGATCCTCTGGGTGGGTATGACAATGACTCTGTCGAGTGCGCCAGTTGCAAGACACATGCGCGCGGCTGGCGGGCACGACTTCACTTTACTGGGAGTGACGGACCAGCGCCACGGAAGCGGCGTCACTCCCCCCTGCCGTCATTCCGCCGCGCCGGGGCGCGGGATATACTGCCCGCTGACCTCACCCCGCCGAGCTTCTCACATGTCACGTTGCGTTTCCCGCGTTCTCCTGGCTTCATGCGCGCTGTGGCTGGCACCCTGCCTTGGTGCGCAACACGCCCCGGCCCCGCGCGCAACGCGCGATTCGCTGGCGCATGCCGTCCAGGGCATTCTCGACCGCGCCGTTGGGGACAGCGCCTTTCCCGGCGCCGTCGCCGTGATCGGCACCCATGCGGGGCCTCTGGTGACCGTGACGTCCGGACACCTGGACTGGGCGAAATCTCCCAGGCCCACGGCCAGAACGTTGTGGGACCTCGCGTCGCTTACCAAAGTCGTGGGAATGACGTCGGCCATGATGCAGCTCGTGGAAACAGGCAAGGTGGACCTCGATGCGCCCGTGCAGAAATATCTGCCCGAGTGGACGGGGCACAACAAGGAACGTGTCACGGTCAGGCATCTCATCACGCATCAGAGCGGACTCCCCGCGTTCAAGCAGTACTTCAAGCTGAATGTGTCGCCGGATTCGACGATGAAGCTCATGTACTCCACGCCGCTCGACACGCTGCCCGGCGTGAAGATGGTGTACAGCGACATCGGCGCGATCCTGCTGGGGCAGATCATCGAGCGGGTGAGTGGTGAAAAGCTCGACGCCTATCTCGCGCGCCACGTCTTCAGGACACTCGGCATGACGGATACCCGCTATAAGCCCCCCGTATCGCTCCGCAGCCGCATCGCGCCAACGGAAGTGGACCCCTGGCGCGGACGGCACCTGGTAGGCGAAGTGCACGACGAGAACGCCTACGCGCTGGGCCAGGTGTCGGGCCACGCAGGTCTCTTCAGCACCGCGGCAGACCTCACTCGGCTCGCGCGCGCCTACCTGAACGGGGGAACGCTGGACGGAGCCCGGTTTGCCCGCGCGGAGACCATCACGAAATTCACCACCGTTGCGGATTCGACGTTCTCGAGCCGCGCCCTGGGATGGGACACGCCCGCCGAGAACAGCTCGGCGGGACATTTCATGAAGCGTCCGGCGTTCGGACACACGGGCTTTACAGGCACGTCGCTCTGGATTGATCCACCGCACGACCTGTTCGTGATGATCCTCACCAATCGCGTGAATCCCACGCGCGAACACAGCAAGATCGGACCGGTGCGCGTGGAGATTGCCGATGCGGCAATGCGCGCGCTGGCCCCGGCATTCGTCGCCGCGCAGGAAGGCCACTCTTCTCAGACAGGACGTCCATGAACCTTACGGCAATCGACTGGGGCATCGTCGTCGCGTACTTCGCGCTCTCGATGGGCATCGGGCTCGTCTTCACGAAGAAGGGCGGCGAGAGCATCGAAGAGTATTTCCTTTCGGGGCGCAACGTGAGCTGGTGGCTGGCGGGAGCCAGCATGGTCGCGACGACGTTTGCCGCCGACACGCCGCTCGTGGTGACCGGCTTCGTGTTCGCCCACGGTGTGGCGGGCAACTGGATCTGGTGGAACATGCTGATGAGCGGCATGCTCACGGTGTTCTTCTTTGCGCGACTGTGGCGGCGTGCGGGGGTGATGACCGACGTGGAGTTCGCGGAGCTGCGCTACAGCGGCAAACCGGCGGCAACGCTCCGCGGTTTTCGTGCACTCTACCTCGCCATCCCGATCAACCTGATCATCCTTGGCTGGGTGACCAAGGCGATGATCAAGATCCTCACGATCTCGCTGGGGCTGCATCCGGTCAACATCCTCGGCACCACCGTCTCGGGCGAAGTGCTGGCCGTGGGCATCTGCTTCGTGATCACGGTGGCGTATTCCACAGGGGCCGGCATGTGGGCGGTGTTGTGGACGGATCTCGTGCAGTTCGTGATCAAGATGAGCGCCGTGATCGTGCTCGCCGTTTACGCGGTGCGTGCGGTGGGCGGCATGGACAAGCTCAAGTCCGGCCTCGCCGAGCACTACGGCAACGCCGATGCAGCCATTTCCGTGCTGCCGGTGCATTTCGTGGGTGGCAGCATGACGGGTTACGCCTGGATGCCGCTCATGACGCTCGCCGTGTTCCTCTCGGTGCAGTGGTGGGCGGCATGGTACCCCGGCGCCGAGCCTGGCGGGGGCGGGTATGTGGCGCAGCGAATCTTTTCATCGAAGACGGAGCGCGACGGCGTGCTCGCCACGCTGTTCTTCAACGTCGCGCATTACGCCATTCGTCCCTGGCCGTGGATCATTACCGCGCTCGCGACCGTGCTGCTCTACCCCGCCGGGATCGGCCCGGCGCACGATCACGAGGCGGCTTACGTGCAGGCATACGTCGACCTGCTCCCCACGCCGTGGCGCGGGTTCATGATGGCCGGCTTTGCCGCAGCGTACATGTCCACGGTGGGCACGCAGCTGAACTGGGGCGCGTCGTATCTCGTGAACGACTTCTACAAGCGTTTCGTGAAAAAGAACGAAACGGAAAAACACTACGTGGCCGTGTCCCGCTGGGCCACCGTCGTGCTCTTTGCACTGTCCATCATCGTGACGATGAACATCGACACCGTTGGCGGCGCATGGGAATTCCTGCTCGACCTGGGCGCAGGCACGGGACTGGTACTCATCCTGCGCTGGTACTGGTGGCGCATCAACGCATGGAGCGAGATCAGTGCGATGCTCACGTCGTTCGTGGTGTCATTCATTGCGCTCAAGGCGGTCAAGAACGCGCTTCCAGCCGATAGCCCGCTCGTGCAGTCATACGTCATGCTCATTACGGTGGCTGTCAGCACCGTGGTGTGGCTCACCGTCACGTTCGCGACAAAACCGGAGTCGGACGAGAAGCTCGAGGCGTTCTACGAGCGTGTGCGGCCGGGCGGGCCCGGCTGGAGCCGTATCGCAGCAAAGCTCGGGTATGCGGGCGAGTCCATACCCGGTGGCGCGCTGGCGTGGACGAGCTGGCTGGCAGGCATCGTGGCCGTGTACTCCACCCTGTTCGGCATCGGAAAGCTGGTGTTCGGCGAGATCGGGGTGGGCATCGGTCTGCTCGCGCTCGCAACGCTGGCCTTCTCCTGGATCGCCAAGGCGTTCCGTGAGGAGGATGCCGGGGTGCGGGCGCAGCGGGATGTCGTGAAAGGGTAAGTTCGGGAACCGCCGGGGTTGGTTCGCGCTTCGTGTCTCAGCACTCCGGCGTGGCTCGCGGGCGGATCGGGGCGCTTTGCCTTGAACCTCCCCGGGCTTCGGGGTATATATTTCATCCATGATGCGGTAATGCCGCTTCGACCCGCGTTCTGCGGCACACTCAGGAGGGATCCATGAGCACGATGAACCAGCCCGAAGTCCTCATGACCATCACGCCTGTCGCAGGCGAAGAGGTCAAGAAGTTCATGGCGCAGGAAGGCGTCGACCCCGCGGTGGGCGGCCTGCGCGTCAGCGTGCAGCCCGGCGGCTGCAGCGGCTTCAAGTACGGTCTCCTCATCGAGGATGCGGCCGCCGAAGACGACACCGTGATCGAGCAGGGTGAGTATCGCGTGTTCGTCGATCCGTTCTCCGCGCAGTACATCAGCGGCGT
>JAQBPY010000017.1 GCA_028287285.1 Gemmatimonadota bacterium | reverse complement strand
TGTCGCCGGAGCAGGCGGCGGCGGAGAAGGATGTCGGGCCGAAGGCGGACCAATACGCGCTGGCGTGCGTGCTGTACGAGATGCTCGTGGGGGAGCCGCCATTCACGGGCCCGACGGCGAGTGCGATCGCGATGCGGCACATCTCTGAGGAGCCGAGGCCGATGCGTCTGCGCCGGCATTCGACGCCAGTTGGTGTAGATGCGGCGGTGATGCGGGCCATGGAGAAGGTGCCGGCGGACCGGTTTTGGCAGATATCGACTTTTGTCGCTGCGCTGAGCCAAGCGGCGACAGCGCTTCCTCCACCCTCGCCCGAGCGGAAGTCGGAGAGGAAGAAGGTCGCAGCCGCGCTCGGGATGCTCCTCCTCGTTGTTGGCATTGCGATCGTAGTCGCTCGCAGTGGCAGCGGACAATCCGCGATCGACACCGCCCTGAGGGCATTATCAGGCACGATGCTCGACTCAAACCGTATTGTCCTGTTTGTTTCGGAGAGCAGCCCAAAGCTCAGCGGTGAGTCGAGTGTGGATCAACTCCTAGGCAATGCTTTGACTCGCTGGAGCGGGGTCACTTTGCCGAGTCCAACTGAGTTGCGGGAGGCAATCCAAGATAGGACGCATGTGACCTCTTCAGCGTCCCGTACCGCTATCGCCCGTGGCCTGGGCGCAGGCAAATACATTTTGGTGGATATTGCTTCGCATGATTCGATCCTTCAGGTGCGAGCCGAGTTGTACGACGTCGCGGGCAAGCGCGCACCGCGCATCGTCACTGTCGCTTATCAGCCGCATTCGAAGGAGGGGAGTTCCGCGTTTGATCACCTCGCGTTCATGTTGCTTTTCGGCGACGCGGCAGCAAGGCTCGAGGGCGCCTCCGGAGGAACGAATCGCCCTGCCGCCTTCAGTGCCTTCATTCGCGGCAAGACGCTCATGGACGTCTGGAATCTGGCGGAAGCCGATTCGGCGCTTTCGGAGGCAATGCGCGAAGATCCTCGCTTTCCACACGCGAGCCTCGCGCTTTCTATTGTGCGAAGTTGGGAGCGAGACGACGCACCAGAGATCAGCGGCCTTCTCACGCGCGCGCTCGACGGCGCGAATCGATTGTCTCCCAGCGAGCGCCTCCACGCGCTCGCCTTGCGAGATATGCAACTGCGCCGCTTCCCAAGCGCCTGTGATTCGTATCGAAAGCTACTCGATTCCGACTCAGCCGATTTCGCGGCCTGGTATGGTATCGCCGAATGCAACAGGAGAGATAATACTGTCGTAGCGAGCGCTGGGGGGAGGCGACTCTTTCGAGGCAACTTGCAATACGCGACCGCGGCGATCGAGCGCGCGTTCGACCTCCTACCACGGTTAGATGCCTGCTGCCTGGCTCGAGTAAACGAGGTGCTCCGCCAGTATTATAGGTTCACGAGCAACTCGCGAATCCGCTATGGCAAGGGAGTGCTTCCCGACACTAACACGTATGGAGCGTATCCGGAGCTCCTCAACGATACGTTGGCATTTAACCCTCATGCCGTTCGCTCTCTATCAGGCAATGCTCCGCCTGCGTCACACGACGAGGCCGTCCATGCGCAGCGCCGCCGGTTTCTCTCCGAGGCCGCGCAGCGGGTGGCGTTCGCTCCACGCAGCAGTGACGCCTTGGAGCTGCTAGGCGAGGCCTTGGAACTAGCGGGTGATGTGGCGGCGATCGATACGACAAGGCGGGCTCGGAATCTCGCGACTGATTCCAGTCATTCGCTGCGTCTTGCGATTCATGAAGTTTGGCTTCGCGTAAAGTTTGCCATGCCGGGGAACCTCCGTGAACTTACGGCAACGCGTATTTTCGCTGAGTCACTGCTGGCACGCAAAACGCCAAGATCGATCGCAGATGCCGCCGCCCTGGCAAGCCTTGCGGCAATGGTCGGCGACGCAACGAAGGCCGCGTCACTTGCCGAGCGGAGTGCGGGGACTGCGGACATAACCGATGCCATTTCGAGGGAAGTCGAAGGAACTGCCTACTCTCTCTTGGCCTACGCCGTTGCGGGAGGTCCGGCGGATAGCCTTCGAGAACTGCAACAGCGGCTGCGCAGCGCTATCTCCAACGGCGTAGTCGTTCAGAGACAAGCGCAGGTTCGCGAGATGTATCTTCTTAGGGCGGCCGGCCTTGCCTACCCGGCGATTGGCGCGGCGGCGCTGAGAGCCATAGACACCACGGCCGACGTTCTGCTACTGGCGGAAGCGGCACACGCGCGCGGGGACCGAGCGGAGGTTCGACGGATCATCGCCGGAATAGACCGGACCCGGACGACTATGTCGGCCGCTGACGTGACTTTGGATGCTCTGTACCCGGAGGCTTGGCTCCTGGCCGCAGTTGGGGACACAGTTGGCGCTATTCGACGAATCGACGCCACCCTTGACGCGCTTCGGTCGGTCCCGGCAAGCCAGTTCGAAAATGTAGTTAAGGCCGGTGCCCTCATGCAGTGCATGCTCCTGCGAGCTGAACTAGGCCGAGCGAATGGGTTGGGCAACGGCGCGGTAAAATGGGCGGCGGCAGTCGAAGCGCTTACAGACAGCAGGTCGCCACTAGGGGCGAGCCGGCTCAGGAAACTGCCGGCACAATCTAACATTGGCGGCAGATTACCATAAGTTGTCACTCCAACCTGGAGGTCTCCATGCAATCGAAAGGTCAAGGAAGTTCCGTAGCGGCGATCGTTGTAGGCGTGAGTCTCTTGGCGCCTTGCGCGCACGCTCAAGTCAAGTCCGCGTACCAAGTAGTTCCATACACTCCGATCACAGTCGAACAGGCGCGGAGCCTCGAAGCTGAGGCACTCGCCGCTGTGAACAAGGATAGATCAGAGAAGCGGAAGCTCTTTCATTTCAATCAGGCCCAAGACAATCAACTACTGTTGGTTGTTCGCCGAAGTGATGCAAAAAACACCCTGGCGATTTACACAGTGGCCAGCGAAGACCCGCATAACTGGGGCACCCTCGACCCCGCTGACGACGTACAGAGCCTGACCGTCGGGAAGTTTGAGAAGGCGGGTGGAGCACTTGTCGGTAAGGCTTACGTGAAGAGCGCCGTGCCCAGTCTCAAACTTGCTGGCGGCTGGTCACCCAACAGCGTCTTCATACAGAAAGTAGGTAACGTATGGTCAGCAATGATCGACGGCAATCGACCGTTGGCAGTCACTCGATACGACTATGCGAATCTGGGCAACCCAACGGACTATCCAGAGGCCGCCCGATGGGACTGGGAGAGAGATCCTTTAAGACCGATCGAACCCAACACCGTCGTGATGGGGTTTCCGTGCGCAAGAGCATGGTGTCTCGTCGGCACTCTATTACCGCCAACGAAGAACGATCCGCTCGACCCAGACCAAGCGGGCAACGGCGGCCTACACCACGGCCGGCGGGTTCCGGGCTGGTTTGATCGCGCCATTGATCCGAACGATTTGTCGAAAACGGTGTGGATTTACCCGGACAAAGGTCTTGAACTCCTTCAGTCGCCCGGTGCGTTCACGGGGTCGTACCAGCCGGTAGCGCAGATCGTAGGAGCAAGCATCATCGATGAGCCAGTTGGCATTCAATACTTCCCTCCTTCCCCCCTAGCAAAAGAAAAGTGGTATGCCCAGTTCAGGGGGAAAAGCAAGGAAATTATGTGGAATCAAAAAAATGGCCATACGCCCTTCGCGGTGCGATGGGTGTCCGCGATTGCGCCTTCCTTCCGGGCAGGGGACACTAGCGAGATATGGGTAAGATGCGCCAATGGATGTTGCGATGCGTCCCTCGAGTTTTGATCCACGTCGACTGCTCAGACGGAGGGATCGGACCCGTAGGGAAGTCAAGCGTCAGAGTGAACGCGCATCGCGAACCAGAACTTCGTCCCCACTCCAACCTCACTATCCACCCCGATCGTCCACCGTGCGCCTCGACGATCCCCCTCGCAATCGTCAACCCTAACCCGATCCCCCGACTGTCCGCACGCCGCGCCTGCCAGAACGGCCCGAAGATCTTCTCGAGCTGTTCTGGCGGGATCCCCGGCCCCGTATCGGTCACGCTGAACCACACCCGGCCATCCGACGCGTCGGCGCCTAGCGTGATCCGCCCGCCCGCTGGCGTGAACTTGATCGCATTGCCGATGAGGTTCGAGAATACCTGTCCGAGGCGCTCTGCATCCGCTTCGACCTCGGGCAGATCTGGAGCAACAACATCCACCAACGAGATGGACTTCTCCGCCGCAAGCGGCTGCATCAACTCCATCGCGTTGGCAACGAGTTGCGCCGGTGCGACAGGTTTCGCCTCGATCTCCAACCGACCGGTGTCCATTCGCGCCACGTTGAGCAGATCGTGAATCAACCGGTTCATGCGCGCGCCTGTGCGCTTGACGATGGCTGCCTGCTTCGAGCGGAGCGCATCGGTCATGGCGGGCTCGCCCAGCAGGTCGGACGCCATGAGAATGGTGCCGAGCGGATTCCGGAGGTCATGGGCCACGATGCGCAGTACCTCCTCGCGCGCCGCGCTCGCCGCCTGCGCCTCGGCCACCCGCGCATCCGCGCGCTCGACCTGTCGCTCCATTGCCATCCGGCTCACCTCCGTGGTGATCACGCGACGGATGGCTCCCGTGACGCGCCCGGAAAGGGCGCTCGACGCAAGGAGGCCGCCGAGTACCCCGATCGTGGGAAGCACGGGTAGCTCGACCAGGAACGCGACGCCGAGAAATGCGAGCATCGCCAGTACCGAGCTCAGGATGGTGGAAGGACGCGTGAGACGCAGCGCACCGGTAAAGACGAGGAAGCCGCACAACATCGCGACGTTCGCCGTCAACGCGGCAGGCGAAACACCGGCGCCACCGTTTGGAATGAGCGAGAGCCGCGCGCCAGCAAGTATCGCGACCGCGTCGAGGACGGGTATCGCGCGCCTGACCCAGATCCGATACCAGCCTCCGCGCAGCGCGAGATAGAGCACAGCGGACAGGACACACCAGGCAAGGCCGACGACCAGAATTCGGGTCGGGTGGCGTTCGTCTCGCAGGGCGTCGGCACTCGCCAGTCCGACGTACACCGCGGACAGCGTCACCCGCACGGCAGCTATGCGCCGCTCATTCTCGCGCGCCTCGTCGAGAAGGAGGCGGCCGATGACAGGTGCGAGGTCGTCGGTCGACTCGCGGCCGGACGAGCCCGGCGCCAGGCGCGCAGCCAGCGACGCACGAAGTGCATCGAGCGAATCGAAACCCAGGAGACCCACAGTCCTCTATGCGGCGGTGAACCCAGGCATGCGGCGCGAACGAGCGAGATGCCAACTTATGCCGCACGTCTGGATTCGCCACTCGCGTCGAACGCTCGACGATCGCCAGGCGACCGTTACCACTTGGACTGCGGTGCAACGACGGCGCTACTCGGCTACGTCCGCCGCATGAAATAGCGAACCGTCTCCGGAACGATCGATCAGCCGTCCTTCGTCTCTCCGAGCGCCTCGACAGCAGCCTTGCGCACCTGGGGATCCTTGTCAGTCAGCGCGCGCGTGATGCCGGTAATCGCGTCCTTCGTGCCGATGTGACCGAGCGCTTCGACGGCGTCCTTTCGAAGGTCGGCGTCGGCGTCGCCTACGAGACCCACGAGTTCGGACGTGGTTGCCGGATCGGCAATGGAGCACAGCGCGCGGGCGGCATGATGACGCAGCTCCGCGTCGGACGACGAGAGCGCGGCGACGAGACCAGCGGGCGCCGTATGCAATTCGCCCAGGCTGCCCAGCGCGTCGGCCGC
>JAQBPY010000047.1 GCA_028287285.1 Gemmatimonadota bacterium | reverse complement strand
TCGATCTATTGCTGACGGACGTCGTGATGCCGGAGATGGGCGGAAAGCAGTTGGCCGAGGCGCTCCTCGCCCGCGATCAATCGCTCAGGGTGCTGTTCATTTCGGGATACACGGACGGCGACATCAGTCGTCGCGGAGAGCTCGATCCGTGCACGGCGTTTCTTCAGAAGCCGTTCACGGCGCAGGGGCTGCTCGGGCGAGTACGTGAGGTGCTCGATGGGGACGCGGTAGCCGCCTAACAACCAGTTCGAGCCATCAGCGCGGAGCATGAGCGGGAGCGTGAGCCTCCAGCAATGAGCAATTCAGAGCTTGGGCTGAAGCTTGGGCTTCGAGCTCGAGTCTGCTCAATGCTGGAGGCTTCACGCTCATGCTCTAGGTATTCTCAAGTTCACGGTTCGCGCGCCGGCAAGAGATGGAACGTCGTCGGCCACCACATGTGCGATTCCTCGGACGGGGGCACTTGCCCCGTTCCCCACAGGTCCCGCTCGATCACCTCGAACACCAACGCGTGCTCGGCAACGTGTGTGTCCGTTGCGACATCGCCCAGGTATAGCGAAATCGAGTAACGTCCGCCGACGAGCGGCACTGCGCCCAGCTCGAGCCGCAGCAATCCCGAACGTACCGGCGACGGATACGGCGTCGATGCCTGATAGCGGTTGTTGACGTTGAGCAGCGTTTCGCCGCCCTTCCCGTGCAGCGTGTATCCGATGTAGGGAAGCTGCACTGGCGGGTCGCACACGAACGTGATTTCCATAGAGAGTGCCGCACCCATGAACACGCGCGTCGCCGGGCGCGAATCCGCAAGCAGCGCGGCCGACGTCATGTGCAGCCCAAGTACATTCGAGGGCGGGAAGGTCACGATGGCACTCGCCGACTCGTCGCCCCAGTGCAGATAGGAGCGGATGCATTCCTCGACGTCGCCGTAATGCACGAACCGGCCGGCGTCGAGCACGCCGGCGCGAGTGCAGAGCGTATGCACGGCGGCGAGATTGTGGCTGACGAACAGCACCGTGCGGCCGGCGCCGGCAACCTCCTCCATGCGCCCCAGGCACTTTTGCTGGAATTCCGCGTCGCCCACCGCGAGCACTTCGTCCACGACGAGAATGTCCGCTTCGAGGTGCGCCGCCACCGAGAATGCCAGACGCAGGTACATGCCTGACGAGTACCGCTTCACCGGTGTGTCGAGGAAGCGCTCTACACCGGAAAAAGCCACCATCTCATCGAAGCGGCTCGTGATTTCGCGACGCGACATGCCGAGGATCGCGCCACTGAGGTAGACGTTGTCGCGACCGGTGAGCTCGGGATGAAAGCCCGCGCCGACCTCGAGCAGTGTGCCGACGCGACCGCGGACCCACGCGCGGCCTTCCGAAGGCTGGATGATGCGCGACAGGATCTTGAGCAGTGTGCTCTTTCCCGCACCGTTGCGACCGATGATGCCGAACACCTCGCCATCCGCGATCTCGAACGAGAGGTCGCGTACAGCCCAGAACTCGTCGCGCGCGCGCGTATTCGTCGGGCGGCTGCCTCGCGACGCGAGGCGGCGGAGCGGCGCCCAGACCGCCGACATGAGGTCCTCGCGAAGCGTGCGATAGCGGTTGCCGCGGTGACTGATCGTATAGCGCTTGCCGATCCCCTCGGCCACGATGCGTGCGCGCACTCAGGCTACGTCGACGAGCGTTCGCTCGGACCAGCGAAAATACAGCGTTCCGACGGCGAACATCGCGGCGGCGCTGATTGCGGAGGCGCCGAGCATGCCGACGGTGGGAGCGGGCGTTCCCAATAGCGCCCATCGGCACCCCTCTACCGCGCCAACCAACGGATTGAGCGCATAGAGCGCTCGATACGCGGCCGGCACCATCGATGTGGGGTACGCGATGGGTGAGACGAACATCCATCCCTGGAGGAGGAATGGGATCACATAGCGAAAGTCGCGATAGCGCAGGTTTAGCGCGGCAAGTGCGGCTCCCACACCTACGCATGCTGCGACGGCGATGAGAAGGAACAGTGGAACGGCGAACACCGGCACCAGCCGTGGCGGCGGGGCGATGACCACGAGCGCTGGCGCCAGGATGAAGAGCGCGATGGCGGCGTCGAACAGCGCGACCGCCACGGGCGCGAGCGGAATGAAGAGCCTGGGGAAGTAGACCTTTTTGAGCAAGGCCGTCTCCTCTACCAGGCTGCTACCTGCGCCCGCCACCGCGGATGAGAAGAAAGTCCAGACGATCAGCCCGATGAACGCAAACGCCGGGTATGCCGCGCCGTCCGACGGCAGGTGGGCGAGGCGACCGAAGACCAGCGCGAACACCAGCGTGGTCGTGAGCGGCTGAAGCACGACCCACGCGATGCCGAGCACTGTCTGCGCGTACCGCACCTTGATGTCACGCCAAAACAGAAACCCGAACAGTCCACGGGCGGTCCACAGCTCACGAATCCCAAGGGTCGGCAGGCCGCGGTCGCGCCCGATCTCGAACGTCGATCCCTCCCTCGGAACGGAGGGCGCTCCAATGGTCACGTCGGCCGCTTGTCCTGCCACTAGACGGTCAGCCCATCATCGCGAAGAAGCTCGTGCCGGAAATCGGCATCGAACAATGCGTGGCACGCGCACGCTACACGACCGGTGAACCGCTCTGCGAGCAACTGTATCCAGAGCGGGTAATAGCTTCGGCTCCACCGCAGCGGTGCGGCAATCGCCCAGGCGGCGGCCGCAGCCAGGGCATTCCTCATCGCCAGCCTGCGCAGATACGGTGCGGCGGCGGACTTGGTGTCGCGCAGCAGGCAATACACGTCGACACCGCCCTCATTTCGCATGCGGCGGCGCAGATACTTCGCGGACATGCGGGCGGGCGGCACGTGGTGGTGTACGCATGCCTCCGGCACGTAGCCGATGAGCGCACCGGCGTCGAGCAGTCTTCCATACAGGCCGACCTCACCGTCGCCGACGCTCCGGTCTCCGAACAACTCCGGATTGAACCCGCCCGCGGCGAAGAGCGCTTCACGCCGAATCGCCATGTTGACGCCCCAGAACATCTCGTTCGGCCCCAGCCGGAACTCCGGCCCGAGGTCGCGCACGCTCAACTGGAAACAGGAACGCTGCCGATCGACCCAGTCGCGTAGCCACTCGGGAGGGGGCGCGTCCCACGCGACCAATGACGGCCCGCCGGCGGCGGCCATTTCCGGATGCGCCGCGAACGACGCGATGTAGGCGTGTGCCCACCCGCGGTCAAACGTGGCATCGTCGTCGGTGAACGCAATCAGGTCGCTCTGCGCGTTCCGCGCGCCGGTGTGCCGGGCGTGGTGCAATCCGAGGCGGGGCTCGGGAATCCACCGCACCTGGTGGCGCGCGCCAGCATTCAGTTGCGCAATCGCATCGCACAACGCGGAACTGCACGCGTTGTCCACGAGTAAGATCTCGAGCACTCCATCCTGCTCCTGTAGCGACCGAATCGCACGAAGCGCCGAGTCGGGGCGCTGGTACGACGGCACGACGACCGTGAGCGGAAAGACCTCGGGCGTCCTCATTCCGTGAAGCTACACGCCCGCCCGAGTTCACGCGACGGATTGGCCCGGCGACCCTCGGCGTACGCAGCCCAGCGTCGGATGACCGTTACGACGGCTGTCCGCTATCGCCGAACCCGCGTTCATGCACTGGCGTGCGAATCAGGTAGTGACGCGATGGCTCATAGTGATGCTCCGCCGTGAATGGCCGCGCGAACTTGTCTCCCGTCAAGTCGTTCCGAACGAAGAACGCGTTGACGCCACTGAGCGTACAGCCCACGAGATCGTAGCCCATCGACGCGCCGACTCGCTCGAGCCGGTTGAGACTCGCGCCAAAGTAGACGGACTTGTCCCACACCGCCGAGGCGTCGTACTCGACTTCCCAATCCACCATCGCCGGGATCGCGGCGTTGTACTCCACCACCACGACGCGCGGACGGTAATCCGCCAGCCCCCGCCACAGGAACGACGTGTTGCGATCGATGTCCAGCGAGAGCACGTCGAATTCGACCGGCACATCGAACCGCGCGAAGAGCGACGCGATGTTCTCCCGCGTGAGATGCTCGCTGTGCAATCGCAGTCGGCCCTCCGCTACGTGGCGAGCGCACAGCACGGCGTTCGCTTTCTCCGCTTCCGCATC
>JAQBPY010000359.1 GCA_028287285.1 Gemmatimonadota bacterium | reverse complement strand
GATCTTCCGCTGGATGGTCTCGAGTACGCTTTCGCGCACGGTTTCCTTGTATTTGCCCGGCTCTAACTCCTCGTTCGTCGTCTGGTCGATGAGCTGCTTCGCGAGTGCGAGCTCCATCGGCTTGACGTCGCCTTCGGGGACCGTGACTTCGGTGGTTGGGCGCACTTCGTCGGCGTAGTGAAGCTGCTCCATCACGAGCACGCCATTGAGCGGCCGGAGCAGGATCAGGTGCTGCTGCCCCCGTGCGGCGTACTGGCCGAGCGCCGCCTTTCCCGTTTCCTGGAGTGCGGCGACCAGCAGGCGATAGGCGCGATCACCGCCCTTGTCCGGCCCAAGATAGTAGACTTTCTCCAGGTATTCGCGGTCCACCTGCGCGAGCGGCACGAACTCGAGGACGTCGATCATGCTCGTGGCTTTCTCTTCCAGCGACTTGAGCTCTTCCGTGGAGAGAATGACGTACTGATCTTTCGCGAACTCGTAGCCCTTCACGGTGTCCGTGCGTTCCACCACCTCGTTGTTGTCGCGGGGGCAAATGTAGTGCTGCTTGAGCCGGCCGCCGCACTTCTTGTGCAGCATATTGAAGGAGACGCTCGACTTGGACTCGGACGACGAGTAGAGATTGACGGGAACCGAGACGAGGCCGAACGAGATCGTGGCGTTGCCGATTGAGCGGGCTGGCATGAGGCGCGACTCTGAAGAGGTTGCTGAAATGTAGGGTTGCTGGTGGAGATTCGGAAAGTACGATCTGAAGATGCGGAGCACGCTCGGGACGACACTATTGCCACACAGCGACGACAATCTCAGCCGCTACCGCGCGAAGCGCTCCGCCGACTCGACCCCCGAGCCGATGGGAACGCTGTCGCGCACGGACGGACATCTGTTCGTCGTGCACAAACACGCCGCCCGGCAGATGCATTTTGACCTGCGCCTCGAGATGGAGGGCGTGTTGCGTTCGTGGGCGGTGCCACGTGGGCCGTCATACGACATGGCCGACAAGCGCCTGGCTGTGAACGTCGAGGATCATCCCCTCGAGTACGGCGACTTTGAAGGGGTGATTCCCAAGGGGAACTACGGTGCCGGCGGAATGATCGTCTGGGACCGCGGCGAATGGATTGCGCTCGAGGATTGGAAAACAGGACTCGAGCATGGCAAGCTCCTGTTCGAGCTCCGCGGGCACAAGCTGCGCGGCAAGTGGACACTCGTGAAGATCAAGAAGAGCGAGCGCGATTGGCTGCTCATCAAGGAGCGCGACGCGTACGTGAAGTCGCCGGGCAATGTATTTCCGGAAGAGTCGGTGCTCTCCGGCCTCACGGTGGAGCAGGTCAAGGACGGGCAGACGCCGGTGGCCAGTCTGCGTGCCGCCCTCGAGCAAACGGATGCGGCGCGCGGGCATGTCGATCCGAGGCGGGTGGAGGTGATGCTCGCGGAGCCGTCGAACGAGGCGTTCACGCGCGACGGATGGGTGTTCGAGCTCAAGCTCGACGGCTATCGCCTGCTGGCGAGCAAGGCCAAAGGCGAGGTGCTGCTGCTCACGCGAAAGGGCAACGATTACACGGCCGTGTTTCCCGAGGTCGCACGGGCTGTAAAGGCATTGCCCTTCGACGAATGCATCATCGACGGCGAAGTGGTGGTGCTGGACGGGAAGGGCATGCCCAGCTTCGCGCTGCTGCAGCGTCGAGGCGCGCTGTCGTCGCCGGTGGAGATTCGCAACGCCGCCGTGGAGCTGGCCGCCACGTATTTCACCTTCGACCTCATTGCGTTCGAGGATTTCGATCTGCGTCCGCTGCCGTTGCTGCAGCGGAAAGCGCTGCTCGCGAGTGCGTTTCCCAGGCTCGGCATCATCCGCGTGCTCGATCACATCGAGCGGGAAGGGGAGCGTTTCCTCGAGCAGGTCACGGCACTCGGCCTGGAGGGTATGATCGCCAAGCAGGCGAAGGCGCCGTATCGGGGCGGGCGCACCGACAAGTGGCTCAAGATCAAGTCGGAGCAGACGGGCGACTTCGTGATTGTCGGGTTCACGGCGCCAAAGCGAAGCCGCAGCGAGTTCGGGGCGCTGCAGCTCGGGGATTACGTAAACGGGCAACTCGTCTATGCCGGTAAGGCAGGAACAGGCTTTGACGAAGCGATGCTCAGGGAGCTCGGGGCCCTGTTTGCGCCCATCGTGCGCGGCATGCCCGCGTGCTCGGGGCCTGTTGGCGCGGAAGGGGCGGAGCCGCTGGCCGCGATCCCCGACGCACGGGTGACCACGTGGGTGGAGCCGGTGCTGGTGGCGGAGGTCCGTTTTCGTGAGTGGACGCCGGATGGGCTGCTGCGGCATCCGGCGTTCCTGCGCATGCGGACCGACAAGGATGCGCGCGATTGCACGCGACAAAATGCGCGGGCCGTTGATACCGTGCAGGATGACAACGAGGGGCCGATGCAGGTCATTCGCCCTGCCCAGGACGACAAGGAGGAACCGCAACCGGTCGTCCTGAGCGAAGCGAATGACCTGCCTCCTGCAGAAAAAATCGTTCCGTTCACGAATCTCGGGAAGGTCTACTGGCCCAGGGAGAAATACACCAAGGGCGACCTCATCGACTACTACCGCGCCGTCTCGCCATGGATGCTGCCCTATCTACGAGAGCGGCCCGTCGTGCTCACCCGCTTCCCCGACGGCATCGATGGAAAGTCATTTTACCAGAAGGACGCGCCCGACAAGATTCCGTCATGGATTCGCACCGTTCCCGTGTGGAGCGAAGAGACGCAGCGCGAGATCAACTACTTCATCTGCGACGACATGGAGTCACTGCTGTACGTCGCGAACATGGGCTCCATTCCCGTGCACGCATGGGGCAGCCGGGTAGGCGCGCTTGAAACGCCCGATTGGTGCGTGATCGACCTGGACCCCAAGGACGCGCCGTTCTCGGACGTCGTGCGCACCGCGCTGGCCATGCACGAGCTCTGCGAGTCCATTCAGCTGCCGCACTACGTGAAAACCACGGGCAAGACGGGCCTGCACATCATGATCCCGCTGGGGAAACAGCTCACCTACGCACAAACGCGCACGCTCGGCGAGCTGCTCGCGCGCGTGGTGCTGCGCGACCTCGGAAAAATCGCCACCATAACGCGTCACGTTACGAAGCGCGGCGACAAGGTCTACATCGATTACCTGCAGAACCGTACCGGGCAGACGATCGTGGCGCCGTTCAGCGTTCGTCCGCTGCCCGGCGCCACCGTCTCCATGCCCCTCGTGTGGGATGAAGTGAACTCCGACCTGGATCCCCGGAACTACACCATCAGGAATGCCATCGAGCGCATGGAGCGGCTCGGTGCCGATCCGGTCCTCCCTGTGCTGGAGGAAAAGCCGGACCTCGTTGCGGTCCTCGGAAAACTCAGCGGCGGTACGTAAGGAATTTCCCCAGCGCCGCGGTGTCGGCACCTTGCCGCCGGTGACCGTCCAATACCAAGAGTTCTTGGTAATGTCGCGCCGGCCGTCACGCCCACCGCGGCCCGCCACGACGTTCGGTATCCTCCATTTGAGCCGATTTAGGCGGCAAATGCGCGTTCTCGAGTAGACCATCACCTCTCGAGGGCACCATGACCATCAGCCGCATCGTTCGCCCACTCGTGCTCGGCCTTGCATTCGCATCGGCCGCAAAGGCGCAGCAGCTCGCACCGGCTGCATTTCACACAGGGCCGGCAGCCGTCCGCGATGCCCCGGCGCCACCTCAATTGCACAGCCAGCAGGCATATTTCGCTGACGGCGCTGCGCGACTCGTCCTGAGTGCCGCCGGATCGGTGGCGGGCGCGTACATGGGCGCGAGCGTGGGAAACAGTCTCTCCACTCAACACGATCTCGCGGGACTTGGCGACGTCATTGTTGGCGCAGTGGTAGGCTCCGCCCTTGGTGCAGGACTGCTCGGGTCGGCGCCCGCCATGCACAGCCGTTGCACGGCCGTCGCTCGCATCGGACTGGGCCTACTGGGAAGCGCCGCCGGCAGTGCCGTTGGCTTTGCCATTGGTGAAGGTGCCAGGAACTTTGGCGGACTCGTTTATGGTCCGATGGCCGGAGCGATCATTGGCACAACGGTCGCCGCTGATCTGTGCGGACAGTAATATTGCGAATCGTCTCTCTCCCACCGATGTTCAAGCATGGAGGCGACTGCACGCAACCATCCGCGCATCATGGCACACGTAGAACGCAACTGGGCCGGCAACTACACATATGCCGCCGCCAGGCTGTACCACCCGGCTACGCTCCATGAAGTGCGGGAGCTCGTGCGGAACAGCCGAGCCATCCGCGTACTGGGCTCACGGCATTCCTTCAACGGCATCGCCGACTCGACGGAAGACCTCGTCTCGCTGTCACGTCTCGACCAGGTCGTCGATCTCGACCGCGACCGTCGCACGGTCACCATTCAGGGCGGCATGCGTTACGGACAGCTCGGCCAGTTTCTTCACGCGAACGGATTCGCACTGCCAAATCTCGCGTCACTGCCGCACATCTCCGTGGCCGGTGCGTGTGCAACGGCCACGCACGGTTCCGGCGAAGGAAGCGGCAATCTCGCAACGAGCGTTGTTGCCATGGATATCCTATCACCGGATGGGGACGTCATTTCCCTGTCGCGCGCAACGCACGCCGAATTCGACGGCATGGTCGTCTCACTGGGCGCACTTGGCGTAATCGTGGGCATGACGCTCGACGTCGTGCCCACGTTCAATGTTCGTCAGGATGTGTACGAGCACCTCTCGCTGGAAGCAGTGGCGCAAGGCTTCGATGCCATCCAGGAGAGCGCGTACAGCGTGAGCCTCTTCACTAATTGGACGCACGAGTGCTTCGATCAGCTCTGGCTCAAGCGCGTTGGCGACGTCGACGAGCTCGGTGACATTTTTCACGGTGCACGGCGCGCCCCCGAAAACCGTCATCCCATTGCCGGCATCTCCGCCCAAAGCTGCACGCCGCAGATGAGTGATGCCGGTGCATGGCACGATCGCCTGCCGCACTTTCGCATGGAGTTCACACCAAGCAGTGGTGAGGAGCTTCAGTCCGAGTATTTCGTTCCGCGGCGGTATGCGGTGGATGCGCTGCGGGCGATGATGCAGCTTGGACACCGAATCGCGCCGTTGCTGCTGGTGTCGGAGGTACGCACCATTGCCGCAGATACGTTATGGTTGAGCCCGTGCTACGAGCAATCCACGATGGCGCTGCACTTTACCTGGAAGCCGGATTGGAATGCCGTTCGTGCGCTGATCCCGGATATCGAATCGGCGCTCGCGCCATTCGCTGCGCGGCCCCACTGGGGGAAGCTCTTCACGATGGCGCCGGCGGAGGTTTCAGCACGGTATCGGCGCATGGCCGACTTCAAGCGCCTGCTCCTTGCGTACGACCCGGCCGGCAAATTCCGAAATGCATTCGTCGAGTCATTCCTCGCGGGGATCATCCCGACAGACCAGTGAGTACACAGCCATGAACGCAAAAACATTGGCGGATCACATCCGTCGCACCGTCGCCGGCCCGATGTGGCATGGACCAGCCCTCACGGAATTGCTCACGAACGTATCGGCGGGCGACGCGAATACTCGGCCCATTCCCCATGCACACACCATCTGGGAGCTGGTCCTGCACGCTGCCTCGTGGGCCGAAATCGTGCGGTCGCGCATGACTGCGGCGCAGACGCCGGACCCAACCGACGCGCAGAACTTTCCGCCCGTGACGGATCCATCGGCGGAGCATTGGAAGCGCGATCTCGCCCGGTTGCTGCGGGCGTACGCCGATCTCGCAGCGGACGTCGCGTTGTTGTCCGATGAAGAGCTCGCGCGTGAAGTTCCCGGCCGCGGGTATTCGTTCCGCGAGATGTTTCATGGTGTCGTGGAGCATGGAACGTATCACGGCGGGCAGATTGCGCTGCTCAAGCGGAGTCTCGAGGAACAGCGCTGACGTCGTCCGTTTTCTGGCGGCACATGGAGATCGGTCGCGCCCGGTTGTACCGTTCGGTACCCTCCTTACCATCGAGTATACGTGACCCACGCGACCGGCACCTTCGACGTCCAGCTCAAGCCCATTCCCACGCACGACACCGCCCTCGGCAGCCCACTCGGCAGCATGTCGATCGACAAGCAGATTCACGGCGATCTCGAGGCCACGACCGTGGGCGAGATGCTCATGTCCATGGGGACGGTAAAAGGCTCGGCGGGTTATGTCGCCATGGAGCACGTGCGGGGCACGCTGCACGGCAAGGCAGGCAGCTTCGTCTTCCAGCACGGCGCCACCATGAACCGTGGCGTTCCAACGCTGAGCGTCACCGTGGTTCCCGATTCGGGAACCGGCGAACTGAAAGGACTCGCCGGCACGTTCGACATCATTATCGAAGCGGGGAACCACTCGTATACCTTCGACTACACGCTCGACGCCGGCGCCTGAGGTTTGTCGTCCTGGGCAAAGCGACGGACGACAGGTTTCAGTGCTCCCAGTACCGCGACGCGTACGTGATGAAGGTGGGCCAATTTGGCCCATCCGTATGTCCCGAGGCGTGCTGACGGAAGGCAACGTCGCCGTTCAACAACCCCTGTTCGACCGCCGGAAAGACATTGGTGCCGAGGCCCTTCCTGCCTAACAGCTCGTAAACCGGGCCGGCGGCGGAAGCGGCCATGAACATGCCACGCGAATCCACCCACGCATCGCCATTCGCGCCACCGCTGATGAACACTGGCCGCGGCGCGCACATGGCAATGAGCTCGTGCGCATCCACGGGCAGGTCGCCCCAGCCGAGCGGGCCTGCATACTTCAGGAACGTGCCCGACATCCAGTGATATTCACCGGGGCCGGCAACATTCTCCACGATTTCGCCCGCATTGCGGCGATGCAGCTTCGCCCCGCCTTCGCCGGACGAGCTCACGTATGCGATGGAGAAGCGCTGGTCGTACGCCATGGCGACGATCGTGGCCTTGCCCCATCGCGAATGACCTTCCAGTCCGACACGCTTTGCGTCGACCGCACGGTCAGTCTCCATGTAATCGAGCGCCTTGCTCGCGCCCCACGCCCACGCGCGCAGCACGCCCCAATCCTCGAGGCTGCGCGGCTGTCCCTTGTTCGCGAGACCGATGATGCCCTTGTTCAGTCCCGCGCCGTTGTCCGCCTGCACGCTGCCCGTGTTGAGCAATGCATACCCCCAACCCTTTGCCAGCAGCTGCTGCTGTGCGCTCGGACCGGGCGGCGGGCCAAAACCAGGTGGCGCGCCACCAGCGCGCCCTGCACCCGGCGCGGCCCCTGGCGCACCCGGTGCTCCAGCGCGGCCGGCTGGCGGTCCGAATCCGAAGCCACCCCCACTGAACAACAGCATCACCGGCACCCCGGTCTTGTTTGCCGGCGTTGCGAGCGTGACCTGGATGTCGACGGAAATCCCGGGAAACGCTGCATTGTCCACATGCCCAACCAGGTCCTTCCGGACAATGGCGAACGTGCCGTTCATTGTGTCCGTCCGGCTCTTCACTTCCCAGCGTACCACGGGCAAGTTCGCCGGCACTCGGCCATACATCTCGCGGTCGAACAGCTCTACGATTTCCGGGCGACGCACCTTCCACCATATGTCGGCCGTCGTCACCTTTTCGCGGCCGAGCGTCAGCAGGGGATCGGGGAGAAAGGGGTATGGATTCGCTTTCGCTTCATCGTAGTTCGCCGCGTTCGGCGCCGTCGCGGTTCCGCTCGCCCCGGTGCGGATCGACGTCATGCCGAGCAGGCGCATGAGTCGCGCGTGATCCTGTTGGGTGAGTTGCTGGTTGAGTTGCTGGGTGAGTTGCTGGGGCGTCAGCTCTCCCGGTGAGGCAGCCGGCGCCTCCGATGTCTTCATGCCCGAAGAGCTGCAACCTGCGAGCGCAACGCCGGCGAGGTACAGAGATGTGCGAACGACCCTGCTGCGTATTGTGTTCATCGAGTATTCCCCGGTCGGGACGGAGTGCTACGGTGACCTTATCTCTCGGGAGATTACGTATCATGCCTGGACAACGCTGTCAAGCTGGTAAGTTGGTGCCATGACGTCTCCCGTCATCCAAGTGCAGGGCATCCGCAAGACATACGGCAGGCTGGTGGCCGTGCACGACGTCTCCTTCGACGTCAACGACGGCGAGATTTTCGGGCTCATCGGACCGAACGGAGCCGGGAAGTCCACGACGATGGAGTGCGTGGAAGGGATCCGCACGCCGGACAGCGGAAAGATCACCGTTCTGGGCCTCGATCCCATTCGCGACGTGTATGCGCTCCAGGAGCGCATTGGCGTACAGTTGCAGCAGGCGCAGCTCCAGAAGCGCATCAAGGTGTGGGAAGCGGTGCGTCTGTGGGCATCCCTTTACAGAAAGCAGCCATATGTGGGCGACCAGCTCCTCGAGCAGCTTGGTCTCACCGACAAGCGCAATGCGTGGTTCATGACGCTGTCCGGCGGCCAGAAGCAGCGGCTGTTCATCGCCCTCGCGCTGATCAACAATCCCGAGGTCGTGTTCCTGGACGAGCTCACCACTGGCCTCGATCCCCAGGCGCGCCGCGCAATCTGGGATCTCGTGCGCGGCATTCGCGAGCGCGGCAAGACGGTCTTCCTCACGACGCACCTGATGGAGGAGGCCGAACGCCTGTGTGACCGCGTGGCCATCATCGAGTACGGCCGCATCATCGACGTCGACACACCCCAGCGCCTGGTCGCTCGCCACTGCCCGGAACGGGAAGTGATTCTCGTTTCCGACGACGGCCGTGCCGCAGACGCGTTCGCGCGTTTTGCCTCCGTCACGCGGGACGGGTCGCGCTACTCGATACGAGGTGTTGGCGAAGAGCTCGTGGCGGACGTGATTGGAAGCCTCTCGGAGCATCAGATCAAGGTTTCGGATTTTCGCACCGTGCTGCCGTCTCTCGAAGATGTCTTCCTCAAGCTCACCGGGCATTCGATTCGTGACTGACCACACCGAATTCACCGCGTCCTCCGCGGCTCAGTCTCTGCGAGGAGACAAATGCTAAGAGGCCTTGGAGAGCTCACATGGCTCGAGATAAAGATCTTCCTTCGCGAGCCGATGGGCGCGATTGGAACAATCTTTGTTCCCGTGCTCGCCTTCCTGCTGCTCGGCCGCTTCACGTCGCGCAATCCCGTTGTACCGCCGGTGAGCATGGCCGGGTTGTTCGGCGAAGGCGGCGTTCCGGTGCTGGTCTCCATCCTCATCTCGATCAGCGCCGTGCTCTCGCTCGTCACGATCATCTCTATCTATCGTGAAAGCGGAATTCTCAAGCGGCTGCGCGCCACACCGCTCAGGCCTCCCACCATTCTCACCGCGCACGTGCTGGTGAAGCTGCTGCTCACCGCGCTCACGATGATACTCATGGTGCTCGCCGGCCGCCGCTACTTCACCGTTGGGCATAATGTTCCGCTGTTCAGCTTTGCCGTCGCGCTGCTGCTCAGCACGTGGAGCATTCTCTCCATCGGCTTCGTGATCGCGAGCATCGTTCCCACGGCGCGTTTCGCGCAACCCCTCGGGGCACTTGTTCTCTATCCCATGGTTGGCCTGTCGGGATTGTTCGTGCCCATTAACGCGCTGCCACCGGCATTGCGCCTCGTCACCCGGGTGCTTCCGCTCACGTATTCCGTGTCACTGCTGGAAGGCATCTGGCGAGGCGAGTCGTGGACGGCACATGGCTCGGATGTCGTCGCGCTCATTGCCGTCTTCGTGGTGTGCACGGCCATCTCGTCGCGCGTGTTCAGGTGGGAATAGGCTGACACTATCGTTGCACGCATGCGACAGCGGACCTGCGTCACAATTTGTAAGTTGCTTTGCTGCAACGAGTTAGCTCATGCACAATACGGCCCGGAAGATGCATGAGTGCGAGTGAACGCTTCACGGAGCCTGACATGAAGAAAGCATTCGTTGCACCATCGCTGACGCTCGAGACGACACTCACCGAAGCGCCGATTTCAGCCGCCGACCTCCGGTAGCTCGCGCCCATGACGGCGCTCGCATGGGCCGTC
>JAQBPY010000358.1 GCA_028287285.1 Gemmatimonadota bacterium | reverse complement strand
CCGAATTAGCAACGCACGATCGCCTCCTCGAAGATGCTGTCCAACCTTCGTTGGCGAAACGGCTCGACGTCCAGCGGGGCGGAACCCTTGGTTCGCCATCGGAGATCTGAGGCTCGCCGAGGCCGCTGCCGATCGCTCGTCCGACGCAACGTTCTGCTGCCGTCAGCGCACTGCCTCCAGCAGCTCGGCAAACACCTCGAGGGCCGTGCGCGCAAACAACTCCTCCGTGACCGTATCGAGCATACGCGTACAGAACGGTGCGAAGTCCGGCGAGGCACGCAAGCGCAAGGCCGCATCGATCGCGCGCATGATCTCCTTCGGGGAATCACGGTCGAATTGTATCTCCCGCGGGATGTGCCAATCGCGTGTTGACGGAAGCAGGCTGGTCGCGATCGGGGTACCCGCTGCCAGCGCTTCGAAGCCGACGAGTGGTACCGCTCCCTCGAAGCGCGAGGGAATGAGTAGGACGTCGAACCATTGCATCATCTCGCGGGGCGCACCGTACGGTAGCAACCCATGGATGACGAACCGATCCGTCAGGTTCTGTTCGGCGATGAGCCTGCGCAACCGCGGCAGATCCGGCCCGTCACCGACGACGTGAATTCTCGCACGAGTTCCGCGCCGTTCGAGCGCTACCGAGAGCTCGGGCAATACATCGTGGCCCTTAGTGGCGAATGACACCGTACCAACGACGCCCAGTTCCAGTATCCGCTCCGTACCACGATCCTGACGTTCAGTACCCGCCGCCACACGCGGGATCACCATTGGAATGACGCGCGTCGGTGCATGCACACGCCGCTGCACCAGTTCCCGTTGAAACTCGCTGAGCGCGATGAACCGACGCGGTAGCCGGTAAAACAAGCCATCGACGACCTCACGTAGGGCGCCAAGGCGCGCCCCAATCGCTCGCAGATCGAATGCGAATGCGAGATAAGACACCGTGGGCATGTTCAACAATCGGGCGGCGATCAACGCCCTAGCACCGATCTCGATCGTTCCCTGGCAGATGACGAGGAGGTCTCCGCGTCGCGCCCGCAGTTCCCGCGCGAGCCGCCAGAGCGCTGGCGGATAGAAGGCCCGCACGAACGAGAGCGGACCTTTGGTCGGTGTCTCGATGCGCGTTTTGCGCAAGGCAGGGTGATCGGCCAACGCGCCGAGCTTCTCGTGCCAGTAGAGCAGTTCCACATCGTGGCCTGCCGAGGCAAGAACGTTTGCCAGCCTTCCCACCAGTTGCTCAAATCCGCCCGATGACGGGCTGTCGCAGTAGAGCACTATGCGCCGCCGCGCCGTGGGTCTAGCCACGGACGATGCGCAACGTCTGAACCCGCACCTCAGCGCGCCGCAGTGAACAGCTTTTCATCGAGGTGGGGCGTACAGCCTGCTAGCCCGGCAACGGAACGGCTCGCCGGTAGGCGTCGATACACGAGGCCGCCACGGTCCTCGGGCTGAACTGTGACGCGCGTTGTTGACCACTGCGCGAGAGTCGTTGTCGGAGGGCAGGCGATTCCTCACACTCGTGCATCGCTCGGGTGATGTCGTGAACGTCCGTGGGCTCGAACGTGAGTGCGGCGTCCTGAGCAAACTCGCGCGTGGTCGGCAGATTCGAGGCAACGACGGGACATCCACTGGACATTGCCTCCATAACCGGAAGACCCCCACCCTCGAAAAGCGAAGGAAAAATGAGGGCACTCGCCGACGAATAGAGCAACGGCATCTCGTTGTCATGGAGCCACGGCAGGAATTGGACGTGCGACTCCAGTGCGTGCGCCGCGACCAATCGGTCTGTCTCGCCCGAGCGCCCGCCGCGAATGACGAGAGACCAGCCGTCGGGCGCCATGCGGCGCAATTGCGCGAATGCCTCGATCAACCGCGGAATGTTCTTGTGCGGCAATACACCCGAGACGCATAGCCAGAACTCGCCGTTCAGCGCGTGTCGCGCACGGAACTCCCTCACCTCGGACTCGGTACGCGGGTGAAACTGCGGACCGATCGCTGTGGAGACGACCGTCATTCGATCCCCTGGGACGGCAAGCCAATCGGAGAGTGACTCTGCAGTCGTGCGCGACATGGGTGCCAGCAGCGAGGCGTGCTTCGCGGCACGGCGACGCATCCACTGCAAGTATGCCCGTTTTGTCGGAGAGAAGTCCGAGGGGCGCGCGAATACCATGAGGTCGAACACGGATACGATCGACGGCTCACTCCCCAGGATTGGCAGCGTCCCGAAAAAGTGATGCATGCAGTCGAGCCTTCTGGTTCTTGTCAGCATGGGAAGGACGCTGTTCTCGAATCCAATGCGGAGCGCACGCCACTCCGCGTGAATCGGCAAATGAACGGACGTAAAATTGTCCTGGACAGGGACAAGGCTCGCGCTCGCGCCAGTCACGAAGGCCACATATTCGTTCTGGCGATCGCTCTGCGCGAGTGCGCTGATGAGGTTCGCGATATAGTGCCATGCTCCGCCGATGCCAGGCACGACGGGAAGCAGGTTCAGTCCAATTCTCATGAGTACGAATCAGGCACGACCGCGAACCAACGCGCGCAATCAGGTGGTCGAACGAAGATACTGCAGTCGCGGGCGCACAGTTGCCGCGGACCGACCGGCATCCCCAATATACACGACCAGGTCGGTGCGAGCTGACACCTACACACCAGCACTCGCCGGCCCGATCAGCCGACCGATGGATGTGACCACGTGGTCCGACGTGGAGCCGCGTATTAGCTTGCAGACTGTACCGGTCGTGCATCTTCCCCACCTTGTCAATGCGCCGCGCACTCATCACTGGAATCACGGGTCAGGATGGCTCGTATCTCGCCGAACTTCTTCTTGCAAAGGGCTACGAAGTTCACGGAATCATCAGACGGTCATCCTCGTTCAATACGGCGCGGCTCGATCATCTGTACGCAGACCCGCATGAGCGCGGCGTTCGCCTCTTCCTGCACTACGGCGATTTGACGGATGGAGGAACCCTCCGCCGCCTCATTCATTCACTTGCACCCGACGAACTCTACCATCTGGCGGCACAGAGCCATGTTCGCGTCTCGTTCGACGAGCCCGAATATACGGCGGACGTCGTTGCGGTGGGTACCCTTCGCGTGCTCGAGGCGGTTCGTGATTTCGAGCAGACCAAGGGCCGTCAGATAAGGGTCTACCAGGCAGGCAGTTCGGAAATGTTTGGGGCTGCTCCAGCGCCGCAGAGCGAGACCACTCCGTTCCATCCGCGCAGTCCGTACGCCGTGAGCAAGGTCGCCGCGCATTATTTTGCCATCAACTATAGGGAAGCGTACCGGCTCTTCGTCTCGAATGGCATACTCTTCAATCACGAGAGCCCACGACGGGGCGAAACCTTCGTGACACGCAAGGTCACACGAGCGGTAGGACGCATCAAGGTTGGCCTTCAGGAAAAAATCTTTCTCGGGAATCTCGAAGCGAAGCGTGACTGGGGCTTTGCCGGTGACTACGTGGAGGCGATGTGGCGCATCCTCCAGGCGCCAAGCCCGGACGACTTCGTCATTGCAACGGGCGAAACGCATACCGTGCGCGAGTTCGTCGACAAGGCGTTTGCGTGTGTCGGACTCGATTGGAAGCAGCACGTCGCGTACGACGCACGATACAACCGTCCGACCGAAGTCGACGTGCTACTGGGCGATGCATCCCGAGCACATCGCGATCTTGGCTGGCAACCGACGGTCGGATTCGATGCGCTCGTACAGATGATGGTGGACTCGGATCTCATCCTGGCGGAGCGCGAACGTGCAGCCAAGTGACAAGATTTTCATCGCGGGTCACCGCGGTCTGGTCGGCTCCGCGCTCGTGCGCCAGCTCAGGTCCTTGGGCTTCGAGAACCTCCTGCTGCGTTCGCGGCAGGAACTCGACCTCGAGGACATCGCGGCGGTTCGCGCTTTTTTCGAGAAGGAGCGTCCGCGACATGTCTTCTTCGCGGCAGCGAAGGTCGGGGGAATTCTGGCCAACAGCAGTTATCCGGCAGATTTCATTCATGACAACCTGCTGATCCAGCTCAGCGTGATTGGCGCAGCGCAGGCAACGAACGTCGAGAAGATGCTCTTCCTCGGCAGCTCGTGCATCTATCCCAAGCTTGCGGAGCAACCGATACGGGAAGAGTCCCTCCTCACCGGCGAACTCGAACCTACGAACGAAGCCTACGCTATTGCGAAGATCGCCGGCATCATCATGTGCCGGAGCTTCAATCGCCAATATGGCACGCGGTTCATCAGCGCAATGCCCACGAATCTCTACGGCGAAGGGGATAACTTCGAGCGCGCGGGCAGTCATGTGCTTCCCGCCCTGATGCGGCGCTTTCACGACGCCAAGCTCGCCAACCAGGACGAGATCGTGGTGTGGGGCTCCGGCTCGCCGAGACGCGAGTTTCTTCACGTGGATGACATGGCGGACGCATCGATTCACCTCATGCGCGTATGGGCCGAAACGGCAGACGACGGCTCAGTCGTCGGCGGCCAGAATGCGTTGAATGAGATCGTGAATATCGGGTACGGTGAGGATGTGTCCATCCGTGACCTTGCCGAGCTGGTCGCCGAGTTGGTCGGATATCGCGGCACGCTGCGTTTCGACACGAGCATGCCCGATGGAACGCCACGTAAGCTGTTGGACTCCACTAGGCTCCGTGCAACCGGATGGCGACCCCGTATCTCGCTTCGCGACGGGATTGCGCGGACGTATGAATGGTTCCTCGCGCACCCTGCGGTTGCGCGCCTGGGCTAGCGCACGCCCCTCTACTCACAGCGAGCGTGCAAAACGCGCGAATGAACTAGGGGTTGACGGCTTCGACGAAGACGCTTTCCGGCGATCGTTCCCGGAGGTTCAACGCGCCGGGATCCTTGATGGACGTCGCGCCGGATTCGAGCTCACGTGCGTCATGGAATCCCGCTGCCGTCAGGAGTTTGCACAGTGAAGCGCCATCATACATCCATGCGTGATGCCGCTCCCCGATCCACAGGTATTTCAACTTCTCGATCAACGTCTTGTTGCGCGGATGCGTCAATAGGATGGCGCGGATGAACCGGTCCGCATCGCCGTCTTGTAGGTAGTTGTCGACGTGGTAGCGAATATTCGGTAGCGCGAGCCTGATGATGCCACCGTGAATCAGGACCCTGCGTGCCTCAGCCAGAAACCGCATCGCTTGCTCGTTGTCCAGATGCTCGAGCATGTGGCTGGAGTAGATCACGTCGACGGTCTGATTGGCCTCGGGAATGGATCGCGTGACATCCGCCCAGTCGATGGCCGATTTTCTGGCGAACGCGATGAAGTCTTCCTGCTCCGCCTGCACAATGCCCAGCCTACGAAGAACCCAAAGTCGCAGCGGTTTGCGGATGAGACGCACGCTCGGCGAATTGTCGTAGTTCGTCCAGCCCGGCGTCGGTGCTTGGCCACACCCAACATTCAAGTAGGACACGAGCGTATCTCCAAGTCTCGGTTCGACGTGACAAGCACCCTCATCCAGTGCCTTGGCGAAGGCGCGAACATGGGACTGAGCCAGCATCTCAACGACCAGTCACCTTCGACATGCACGCAGGTTTCGGCGACCCGCCGAAACTAATGATTCTGGGCCGATACGACCAGTTTCTTGGCGACTTCCCACAAGGATACGCGCGCGCAACGGAAGCGCGAGAACTTTCGGCACCGCATCGCCAGCGCCCCATGCGCGTGGCCGCCATTTGCGTTCTGCGCTAGACTTTCCTGACTCAATGACGCTCCGAATCTGGATATCGGCTAGTAGCCGGCGGACCATGCGCCTCAATGCACCTGTCCACGCCCTGTGGGCGAGTGAGTTTCGAGGGATACCTGCAGGGTGACGCGCATATTCATCGTTTGCCCGCTATTTCCGCCGGAACCGGGCGTGTCCGGTCAGATGTCGTTCCACGTGGCTGAGACGCTGTCGAGAGAAGGACATGACGTGACAGTTGTCACGGCGTTCCCGAATCGCCCAGCAGGCAAACTCTACGAAGGGTATCAACGAAGACTTTTTGCCACTGAGCTAACGGCGGCGGGGACGCGCGTTGTTCGCTGCTTTTCACTGTTCTCAGTGCGGTCGCGCGTGATCAGCCGCTTCGCCGAGAACATCTCCTTTGGACTGACGAGCGGACTGAGAGTTCTTTTTTCCCGACGCCCGGACGTCATCTACGCGAACACGTGGCCTATTTTTGCTGCGGCTATTCTCACCACCATCGCACAGGTGCGCGGCATACCGGTGATTCAGAGCGTGCAGGATGTGTATCCGGAATCGCTGATTTCTCAGGGACGAATAAGCGAGCGGAGTTGGGTCGCGCGTCTTTTGCGGCAGTGGGACGGCATGAACGCGCGACGAAGCCACTATATCGTTGCGATCTCTGATCGCTTCGCGACCAGCTATCGAGAAGCGCGCGGCCTGTCAGCCGAACGCGTACACGTGGTGCAGAACTGGGTAGACGAACGGTCCATAACACCAGGCGTCGGCGGCGAGCGGGCCCGGGCGAATGCTGGGGTCTCTCAGGCGACCTTCCTGTTCGGCTACGGTGGCAACATTGGCGCAGCGGCTGGCGTCGAGCTCGTCATCAGCGCGTTCGCGAAGCTCCCTGGCATTCGTGAGTCGCATCTACTCATCGCCGGTGCGGGGTCGCAGTTGCCGGCATGTCGGTCGCTGGCGAACACTCTCGCCCCGGATAACGTGTCGTTCCATTCACCCTGGCTGACGGCCGAGACTTCTGCCGTGCTCGCGGCTGCCGACGTGCTCGTACTTCCGACCCATGGCGAACAGTCGCTCGTGTCGGTGCCGTCCAAGCTGATTTCCTACATGCTCGCCGCGAAACCAGTCATTGCCCAGGCAGTACCGAGTTCGGATCTGGCCGCCGCCGTTGATGCGGCCGGGTCGGGTTGGGTCGTTGCGCCCGGTGACGAGGTAGCCTTGACCCGCGTCATGGAGCACGTGATGACGCTGCCGCGCGAAGAGCTTCAACGCATTGGGATCGCCGGCCGGAACTACGCGCTCCAATACTTCACCCTCGGCACATGCTTGCCCAGGGTCATCGATCTCGTCAAACGGACAGCCGAAAGGCGCTAGGTCCGTCCCATGTCTTCGTGCTCGATGGACCACGCCCACGCCGTAGGCTAAGTTGCTCGCTCTCAATGACAGTTCTCGACCTTCGCCAGCGACCGGCGTCCGAGTGGGCTCCGCGGTTCACCGACCTTCTTTTCAGCGAGAATGAGTGGCTGACCGCGCTCGATCCGGCGGCCGCGCGCGGTGCGACGCGGCGCTTGGTCGACTCCCTGTTGAACGACAAAGGGGCGGCGCTCATTGGTCACACCAACAACGGTCAGCTGGACGCCGCTGCCGCCGTCGGCCCGAGCCACTGGGACTCCGCACATTTCGGCATTGAGGTCTTTCGCCTCCATGCATTTTCCCTCGCGCCCGATGTCGAGGAGCCTGCTCGGCTCGCGGAGGCCTTCGCGAGGGACGGCCTTGTTCCTCGTCTCGCATCCGCCGACATGGTGATGGCGCGCGTTTCGATGAACGCCGTGCGCGAACTCAACGCGCTCGAGGCCGCAGGTTTCCGCACGATGGACGTGCAGGTGACCTGGATGCGGCGTCGCCAGGAACACCCATCGTCCGCCCCTGACCACTCCATTCGAACTGCAACACTCGCCGACGCCGAGTCGCTGTCCGTGCTGGCGCGGGAGGCGATGCGAAAGGCGCCGACGCACTTTCACGTCGACCATCGCCTTGCCGCCGGTCGCGTTGATGCGCTGTATGACCGGTGGGCGGCGAATTCCGTGAATGGTGGGGCGGCGGCGGACCACGTCGTCGTGTGTGTTCTCGATGGTGAGATCGCCGGATTTACCACAGCTCGGATTGCGGGCGCGAGCAGCCCCGACCCCGAGCAGTATGGCACCATTCCGCTCGTGGCTGTGTCGTCTCGCTTTCGTGGCCGCCGCGTCGGCCAGCGATTGGTTTCCGCCGCACTCACGTGGCTCGATGGACAGGGCCTCTCTGCGTCGTGCGTTGGCACGCAGGCGAACAATTTTCGCGCCGCCCATCTCTACGCGGAGCTGGGGTTTCGGCCCGTTCATGCCGCCGCGTCGATGCATCGGTGGTCCGATGCGGTTGGTGGCAGTTGACGTCGAGCCAATCGGTGGTGAAGCGCACCATCGACATCGTGACATCGGCCGTCGGGCTCCTCGTGCTCTCGCCGGTGCTTGGGGCGATCGCGCTCGCAATCCTCGTGGAGAGCGGTCGCCCGGTTTTCTTCATCGACCGGCGTTTGGGAAGGCATAGACGCATCTTTAATGTATACAAATTTCGGACGATGTTCGTCGGCAGTGTGGCGCGATTCAACCCTGACGGGTCCATGCGCGTAGATTCTCAGGACGCGCGTGTGACCCGGGTCGGCCGAGTGCTGCGTACGGGCTTCGACGAGCTGCCCCAGCTGTGGAATGTGCTTCGGGGTGAAATGAGTCTTGTTGGCCCGCGTCCCGATCCCGTATGGGCGTTGGAAAAATACCGGCCTGGCGACGAAGAAAAGCTGTTGGTCCGTCCCGGAATCGCAGGGTTGGCGCAAGTCCTGGGACGCACGTCCATCCCATGGACTGATCGGCTAGATCTGGACCGAACGTACGTGCGCACGGCCACGCTTCGCACGGACGCGCAAATCGCATTCTTGACCATTTTTGAGCTCGTTCCAGCACTTCGCCGTTTCGCGCCCTCTCTAGCGGGAAGCGCTCGGCGCCACCGCGGAATCCTGCCGTGAGCAGCCTCACACGTGATCCTTCTGCCGCTTTCAGTCCGGTGAGCATGACACCGGTCCCACCGTTTCTGCCGTTCGCAAAGCCCGACATCGGTGAGGCTGAAATCGCTGCCGTTGTTGAGTGCTTACGTTCCGGCTGGCTTACCACCGGTCCGCGCACCAAAGAGTTCGAGCGCCTGTTCGCAGAACTGATGCGCCCCAATGGTCAGGCCCTTGCCGTCAACTCCGCTACGGCGGGGCTGCATCTGGCACTCGAAGCCCTTGGTGTGTCGTCTGGTGACGAGGTCATCGTTCCCGATTACACGTTCACTGCCTCGGCGGAGGTCGTGCATTATCTTGGCGCGATCCCGGTTTTTGTGGACGTGGACGCACGCACGCTCAACGTGACGGTGGAAGGGCTCGAGGCGGCGATTACTCCGCGGACCAAGGTCATCATGCCGGTGCACTTCTCCGGATTGGCCTGTGATATGGAAGGCATCCTTGCGATGGCGCGGCGACACGGTCTCGCGGTCGTCGACGATGCGGCCCATGCACTGCCTTCGACACGTAACGGATGTCTCGTTGGCAGCTTCGATGCCGACGCCACGGTCTTCAGCTTTTACGCCAACAAGACCCTTTCCACCGGCGAGGGCGGGATGGTGGTCACCGGACGATCGGACGTCGCGACGCGATGCGGCATCATGCGTCTGCACGGCATCAGCCGTGACGCCTTCGCACGATATACGTCCTCATCTCCTGCGTGGCACTACGAGGTCGTCGCGCCGGGCTTCAAGTACAACCTCACGGATATTGCCTCCGCGCTCGGCAGCGTGCAGCTCGGTCGTGTGCATGAGATGGCGGAGCGGAGGCGGGTGATCGCCGAGGCGTACATGGAAGGGTTCGCCGATGTGCCACTGGAGCTGCCCGCCCGTCCGGCGTCGGGCGACCTGCACTCATGGCATCTGTTCGTCGTACGCCTCACGGACGACGCACCGCTCGCCCGCGACGCGTTTATCGACCAGATGTATGCAAGCGGCATCGGCTGCAGCGTTCACTTTATTCCGCTGCACCGCCATCCGTACTGGCGTGATACTTACGGCCTCGCGCCCGAGATGTTCCCGAACGCCGAGCGTGCTTATCGCAGCGCGGTCAGCCTGCCGATCTATAGTGGCATGACGCAGGAAGACGTTGACCGCACCATTGCGACGGTGCGGCGTCTGCTCTCAGCGTAGCGCCACGACGTCCGGGGATTTTGCCTCGGCACGAGTGGCGCGCTCGTCCAGCACGTCGGAGTACGCGCGACATGACTTCTCAGCCGATCGAGTCCATGAGAAATGGGACGCAGCGCGACTACGTGCCGCTGCCCCCATCCGCTGGCGGCGCGGCGCGTCGCAGACCAGCTCGTCGATTGCAGACGCGAGTGCCTCGACGTCCTCGGACGGGAACACGATACCGCAATCGGGCGTAACCTCATAGGGAATGCCGCCGACGTTTGACGCGACGACCGGCAGGCCAGACACCATCGCTTCGAGGATCACCAGAGGCAGCGTGTCGGCGCGTGACGGAAAGACGAACACGTCTGCCAATTGATAGAGCGCTCGAAGCTCGTCGAATGTGAGAAAATCCGTGAAGACGATACGGTCGTCGCGCTCCGACAATCCTGCGCCGCGAAGCAGATCCGAAGCCTGGCCCGGCGAGCGAAGAGCGCCCCCCACCACCAGACGAACAGGTGCCCGGATGCGCTTCATCGCATGGAGCAGAAGATCGATTCCCTTGTTGTGCGTGAGATTCCCCACGAACAAGAGATTCGTCACATCGGATCGCCACGCCAGTCGATGCGAGAGCGTCGTTCGCACTTCAGCCGGAACGGGTACAGCAAACTCCGCATCCACTCCATTCGTGACCACGATCTGACGCTCTGGAGGAATGCCAAGCGCCGCGACCCCCTCCTGTTCGAGGGGTGACAGGATGAAGATGCGATCGGCGGCGCGAACGGCCTGCGCGAACGGCTTTTCGATCAGGAGCCTTACGAGCGGCCGGACGAATGCCTTGACCCTGAATGCAGTGGCGAATCCTGACATCTCCACGAACCCGTGACTCGAGATGACGTACGGGATCCCAAGACGCCGACACATCTGTGTGGCCGACCGCAGCGCTCCTGGGGGAAACGGATTGTGAAAGTGGACGAGTTCCGGGCGCGTAGCGGCAATGTGCTCCGGGATCTTGCTCGTCCACAGAAGTGAAACGAGTTGGCGTGGCGCGAAGCGGGAAAGCCGACCCAGCTTGTTGTGACATCGGAAATATCGAATGCCGAGGCGGCCCCGCTGACTCGTGCCCCCGCGATCCGACATGATCGCGGCCTCCATCGCCACCAACTCGGCGACATGCTCCGCGAGCTTGAGTCCGGCGCTCACTCCACCGCTCGCCTTGTAGCTGGGCGGCGTGATGATGACGGACAGCACGCGCATTAGGCGCTGGTCATCTTTGCCGAGGCCGCTCAGCTCTCTCGCCACAGTCGCTGAACCGAGGCGGTGAACGACGATTCTGGTGCCCAACCGAGCGCGCTCCGCAGAGAGGCGGTCGACGCGACGAGTAGTGGCCGATCCACCGCACGCGTGCGGCTGGGATCGCGCACGACGTCGAACTCGAGGCCGGATACGTTGCGAATCTCGTCGATGACGTCGGTAACGGAATGCGCGCAACCGCTTCCGAGATTGATCACCTGGTCAGTTGCGTCGAGCGCGGCAGCGTCCGCGTCGCACAGCCGAAGGAGGCCTTCCACAACATCATGGACATCGACGAAGTCTCGGCGCGGCGACGTATTGCCGAGATACAAGCTGCGCGCACCACCCTTGAGCTGGGAGACGATCTCCGGTACGAGATGCGGATTGGTCTCGCCCGCTCCAATCACGTTGAACATGCGCACCGACCAGCCGGTAAACCCGCGAAGACCGGCGAGGTAACTGGTATACGCCTCGGTGTGCAGCTTCGTCAGGCCATACGTGTCTACCGGACCGACTTGCGAAACCCCCTCAGTCAACGCATGGGATGACGGTGCATAGACGGCTGCGGACGACAGGTTGATGAAGCGTCCCTGCGCCGGCATGGCATTCAACAACGTTACGGTCCCGGTGACGTTGGTCGAGACGGCGAGTGCTGGATGCGCTTCACACTCAGGAATGAAGTGAATGGCCGCGAGATGCACGACGACATCCGGCTGAATCGACGCCATGAGCGATGCGATGCCGTCCGCGTCGCGAATATCCACGCGATGCAACGCAAAGGCAGAACGATCCATGGTCTTGAGGCGATGCTCACCGGATCGCAACGTGTCCACTACATGCACGTCGTGGCGGGCTGCGGCTGCCGCGACCAGCGGACGGCCGACGAAACCACAGCCACCTGTGATGAGGACTCTCATTGCGCTCGGCCGCGCGCGCCCCGAATGGCGCAAGCGCGCCCAGGGCGACTACGCTCATTGGCTCTGCCCATGCCGCGACGGCAAGCGGGCACTGAACACGCGCACGACGATGTCCGCGCGAGAAAACGTACAGGAAGCACGCGACGAATCCGGAGGGTGACGTCGGCTCGCTCTTCAGCAGAGTGGCGGCGCGAGCAAACAAACATCTCGAAAACTACATGGATGGCGCGCGGCACATCAAGCATGCACGACGTGCAAAGCGTGCCCCATGAAGATGCTTCGCCCGCACAGGCGTGCCGGCGCGGTGCCTATCAGCCGGAATCACGCGACCGGACGGTCAGCGATGAAGGAGTACAGGCGTCCTGGCCGGCGATCGACGAGCGATAGCACTCGCAGGGCGAGCGAGAACACCATCGGCATCGCGAACAGCGAACGCAGTAGGATTGCGCAGCCCGGCACCTTGCCGAGGCGAGCGATCACCTCTTCCCGCAAGCTGTCTTTCGTCTGAGGAAAGTAGTTGATGGGACTCGCCAACGGACGTAGCGTGGACGTGAGCGTGAACCCGGCACTGTCCAGCGCGCCCGTGTACTCGTGCAACAAGAGAGCATTCTCTCCGCCATAGAGCGCGTGCAGCGAATGCGCGCTGAGAAAAGCCGGGAGATCCTCACGCCGCGAAATGACGTGTTCGCGCACGGCAATGAGCCGTCCGCCGGGCTTGAGCACGCGAAAGAATTCGCGGCAGGCAGCCTGCAGGTCCGTGGTGTGGTGCAGCACGGCCCGGGCAAACAGGATGTCGAACGTCGCGTCGGCGAAAGGCAGCCGCTCGGAGAACTCCTCCACGACTTCCAACGCAACCCCTGTTTCGTTCGCGAGGGCCCGAATCGCGCCGGCACCCACCACGTCACTCGGGTCCGGCTCCAGCGCGGTCACGCGAAACCCTTCGCGCGCCATGGCGTAGCTCGCGATCCCACGGCCGGCTCCGACGTCGAGCGACGTTCCGCTGCGCCCGCGAAGCCATGTGCGAACGGCCTGCCACTCCTCACTCGCCTGATAGCGCTCTGCCGCGACGTGCACGGGGTCATCGTAATAGGAGAAGCGAACGAGTTGCTGCCGCTCCGGATCGTTCCTGAGCGACTCCACCGCAGCTTCCCAACTGACGAAGGTTGACTCACTGTTCATATGGTCTCGCGGAGAATCACGTCAACAACGCCAACGGCGTCGGCCCTCGTGGGTTGTCATGCTCGTGCCGCCGATTCCGTGAAGGCGCGAGAGAACGCCCGCCCCGTAACTTAATTGGTGGAAAGGGTGGGTCCGCTGTGACGCATGCGTTGCGCCGTCACCGCGGACGCGCGCATCGGACTTGCGCCGCCACCCGTTCGGCGGCGAAGCTTCGCCAGAACACGTCCATCATTCACGAGAACAACAATACATGTTGAAGAACATGCTGCGGGACATCGCGAAGCGATTCAGCCATCGTGTCGCCGCGCTCACCTACCCCGTCAGCCTCTTTCGCGCGGGAGACGTGCTCATAGAAGATTTTCTCGCTCGTCATCTCCACGCCAATCCCAAGTACCAAGACCCCAAGCGCCTCAACCGGTACGACTTCCAGATCTTCTCGCAGAATGGCGAGGACGGGATGATACAGGAGATCTTTCGTCGCATCGGCACGAGCAATCGCTTTTTCCTCGAGTTCGGCGTGGGGAATGGACTGGAGAACAACACGGCGGCGCTCTTGCTTTACGGCTGGTCGGGCGCGTGGATCGATGGTGACACGGCGCAGATCGCGAAGATCAGGCGCACATATGCTCAACCCATCGGCGCTGGCCGCCTCGCTCTGAAGAACGCCTTCGTCAGCGCCGAGAACATCGAGCAGCATTTCCGCGATCTGCAAGTTCCTGCCGAGCCAGATTTTCTCTCGATAGACATTGATGGAAACGACTACTGGGTCTGGCAGGCCATCGAGGCCTACCGCCCGCGCGTCGTCGTCCTCGAGTACAACGCGCACTACGGCGCCAGTCTGGGATGGGTGCAGAAATACAACCCGGACCACCGTTGGAAGGGCACCAGCTATTTTGGCGTTAGCCTTAAGGCTTTAGAAGTGCTCGGACGCAGGAAGGGTTACACCCTCGTCGCCTGTAATTTTTTCGGCAACAACGCCTTCTTTGTCCGTGGCGATCTCGTGGCAGATCTCTTCTTCGCCCCGTTCACGGCAGAAACGCACTTCGAGCCCGCGCGTTTCTACCTCTACCGCCGAAATGGTCTTCGGCGCGAGCTCGGACCGTACGAGATCGTGGAATGACGTGGGTCGCTCATCGCCTTGGGCGCGCCCGCCGAAGCGAGCGACCCACTCATCAGGCGCGACGGCCAGTGGGGCAAATGATCCACTTGCCGACAGAGATCCGATCGCCCCAGCCTGAATCGAGCGCGTAGGCATGCGGAAACCGCGGAGCAAAGCGTTTGAGCCACCAGTCAACCGAGTTGTTGAAATAGCTTTGGGCGGTCGTGATCCAACCGTGATCGCGACCGTCTCGCGCAATGGGGATGTGATGAAAGGACGCGACCCGGATGATCCGCTCGCATTCATCGATGAACTGCAGGATTCCCGGCTCGGTGAAGTGCTCCAGCGACCCGATCGAATACCCGTAGTCGAACTGGCCGGCATCGTAGGGAGTCGCTGTGGCATCGCAGACGATGAACCGCTCCGGTGGCAGGCCGCGAGCATGGGCCTTTCCGATCAGCATGTCAGAGATGTCGCACCCGTACAGTTCGAGGTTTGGGAAACGCCGCAGTGCGTGGCTGACCCTGCCGGTGCCGCACGCAATGTCGAGCACTTTTCCGTCGACATTGGCGAGAAGCAACTCGATCTCGTTCCATGCCGTACCCTCGCCCCACGTCTCGAGCGAGCGCGCCCAATGCTCGTTCCAGTACAGCTCGAGATCCTGCTCCAAGGGGGCGCCGTCGTGTCGGCGCGGACGAGCCGAGCGGAGCGCACGACGAAGGCGCTGCCGCGCGCTGGCGACGCCGTTCAACAGAATCGGCGGGCAGACGAGTCGTGCGATGCTGGCCGCGCTCATGCCGTCCCCTCCTGTTGGCGGTCGTTGGCTGGACGTCGTGCACAGACGGCAACACGGAACCGGTCATGCACGATTGCGGGAAGAGCCTCGGGCTTCATTGCAGTTACATCTCCGAATAGCGGTCGAACATGTCGGCCCCATAGGCCGCTTACGGCAATCTACGTCGCACAATGTTAGACGAGATCCTGAAACCTTTGCCACTGTAGGTTCTTGCTGTACTCCGATCGGACCATCGCTAGCCCGGCTCTCGCGATCGCAGCGGCGTGCTCCCACGCCGATAGCGCACTGCGAAGCACGTGGGACACGTCCTGAGCCGAGCCGTATGTGAGCATCGTCCGGCCGTCGACCATCCCATCCGGGTATCGTCCACGATCGCTCACGAGCAACGCGCCGCAACCCATGGACTCGAAGCACCGCATGTTGCCCCGGTCGTCTCCTGACATGTCGATCGCACCATTCAGCACGATCTTGCTCGCGGACAGCAGTCGGTAAAGGTCGAGACCGTAAGTTGGCTCCGAAGCGACGCGACGCACTGCGGGCGGGCGGCGTTGCGAGCGCAACCCGGGTAGAAGCCCAACGGGGCTCTCGGCCAGTCGCGTCAAGCGCGATCGATCAAGGCTCATCACGACCCGGTACTCCGACGCCAGGCCTGCGACCGCTTCGAGTATCTGTGCTCGCCGCGAGTGGTGCCGCGAAAACGTTCCTACGAAGACTACGTCGACGGCACGCTCGCTCGAGTCGGCATATTCGTCCATCACTGGGTCGTGAGCCGGGGCGAAATACGCTGATCGCAACCCTCGTTGCCGCCACGACTCGATGATCCCCGGAAAATTGCATACGACGAGGTCGTACGCGCCGAAATTCGCACCCGGGGATGGTGCGGCGCGCCAGCAAATACTCTTCTTCACGCACGACGGAAGCTTGCGAACGAACGTGCTGTCGAAGCGGAGCGGATCGAGGTTGTAAAACACGTCGGGCTGGTGCGCTTCGACTTGTGCAAGCAGCACCTCCTCCATCGTCGCGGACGCGCGCAACCCGTGCTCGCGTGCCCAGGCGCGCTGCAACGGGATGTCGTTTCCGCTCGTCAGGAATGCGCTCGCTTCGCGGTCGAGCGCCGGCTTCAGGAGATGACTCGCGCCGTACCGGTCTTTCAACAGCTCCGTCAACAGCTCGTCAAACGATGACAGCCCGCGAGTCAACCTTTTGAGACGCTGCGTGTATCGGTCGGAAATCCCGAGGTTCTGGAAGAGTCGCATGGCTGCTGGATGCCTGACAGGATGGACATCGAGCGTCCACTGAGGGAGTGACCTCGCCGACGCACCTCGGCACGTGCGAGTGACGAAGGTAATATGCCCCGCCGCGCTTTCACTAGTGGCGCGGCGTGCGCCAAGGTCGGGTTGGCGCTGCTCCGGCACTGGGATAAATTACACGCGAACCGCGGAAAGGCCGTTGCTCTTTACCAGCCGCACTGCCAGCCTCCCGCGCCCTGACTCGACATCGACATGTGCGGCATCCTCGGAATCATTGGGCGAAACAGTGCAGCGCCCGATGCATTGCGTCTGCGCGATGCGCTGACGCTGTTGCGCCATCGCGGCCCGGATGACGAGGGATACCTCCTGTTCGACAGCGGCTCGCGTGCGATCATGATGCTCGGGGGCGAGGACACACCCGGCGTGCTCGACTTGCCGTCAGTAGTCGCGCACGCGCACCACGGCTTTGACGTCGCCCTCGCATTCCGCCGCCTCTCGATCCTCGACGTTTCCCCCGCCGGACACCAGCCGATGGTGTCTCCCAACGGTCGGAACGTCATCATCTTCAATGGCGAAGTGTACAACTTCGTCGAGCTGAGACGGGAGCTCGAAGCGTGCGGACATCGCTTCCGCTCCGGCACCGACACAGAAGTCATTCTCGCCGCATACGCGGAATGGGGCGCCGCGATGCTCACCCGTTTCGTGGGCATGTTCGCCCTCGCTATTCTCGACACCGTCGAGCGCACCGTTCTCCTCGCCCGCGACCCGTTTGGCATCAAGCCGCTCTACTGGACGCGATCCGGACCGACGCTCTTTTTCGCCTCGGAGATCGCGCCGCTGCTTGCGCTCACGTCGGCCCCACGCGTCGCGGACGTGAATGCCCTCTATCGCTACATGCGGTTCGGCATGACCGACGGACACCACGACACGATGTTCGCAGGCATTCAACAGCTGCCTGCCGCTCACTTCATGATGCTCGGCGCCAACGGCACCGTGCTGGCGCCTCCACAGGCGTACTGGACGCCCGGCGCCGTCGCCTCCCGCGATATCGGCCTCGCTGCCGCCGCCGCTGAGCTGCGCCATCTCTTCGACGAGAGCGTTCGACTGCACCTTCGAAGCGATGTGCCACTCGGTTCCTGCCTGTCCGGTGGATTGGACTCCACGGCGATCGTGGCGTCGATGCGAGCGCAGCTCGGTCCGTACGCTCCCGTCCATGCCTTCAGCTTCGTCAGCGACGACCCGCACCGCGGAGAGGGCCCGTACGTCGACATCGCAACGCGCGCGTACTCGCTCGAAGGCCATTCCGTGTTCCCTAGCGCCTCCGACCTCGTCGCGGACCTCGAAACGCTCGTCCGGGTGCAGGAGCAGCCCTTCGATTCCACGAGCATGTACGCCCAGTTCTGTGTGTTTCGACTTGCGCACGAGGCTGGCATTACGGTCATGCTTGACGGCCAAGGAAGCGACGAGCTGTTCGGCGGCTACGCGACAGCGGTCTCCGCGCAGCTCTGTTCCGCGATCGTGCGTGGCAACATCGCGGGGATCAGAGCGTTGCTTGGATCGAGCCATATGTCCGCACCAGGCCTCCGCGCGCGCATTGCGGTAGCCGCCCTCGGGCGCATGGTGCCCCGACAGCTTGTTGGGACGTTCATGGCGCTCGTGGGAGAGTCGCTCTATCCAGCGTGGCTGGATGCGCGCTGGTTCCGCGCACGCGGCCATGTGGCAAGCCCGCGGGAACAGGGACGCGGCCGACACGCTCTGCGGGAGGAGTTGCTGCATTTTCTTCGGACTCTCTCCCTTCCGCGCCTGCTCCGCTACGAGGATCGCAATTCCATGGCATTCTCGATCGAGAGCCGCGTACCGTTCTGCACGGTAGCCCTCGCCGACTTCGCGTCGTCCCTGCCCTCGGAACTTCTCGTTGGCTGGAATGGAGAGACGAAGGCAGTCCTACGCCGCGCGATGGCCGACGTTGTACCCCAAACCATCCTCGATCGCCCAAAGGTCGGCTTCGAGACGCCGGAGCGCGCGTGGCTGACCGCCCTCCGCCCCTGGATCGGCGACGTCATTGCCAGCGATGAATTTCGCTCCCTTCCATTCATCTCCCACACGGTCGTGAGCGATGTGATCGACACGCAACTCGGCGACGTGCGCGCTATGCGGCCGCTGACCTGGCGGTTCCTCAACGTCGCCGCGTGGGCGCGCCAGTTTCACGTACAGTTCGACTGACCAGACGCTCCGCGTCAGGCACCGTACCGGGATCGCCTCCGGTCGTGTGACGCAAGATTGCCGAACCGTCCGGAATGTCCGTCTGTTCATTGCGCCATTTGTGATATAGCTCGATCGGTTTCCCGCTGATGGCCAGTCGTTCGGCCTCTTCGCTTTCCTTCGGCGTGAGCCGCTTGCAGTATGGAAATTTTTCCTCTTGCACCTGTCCGACGAGCGACTCGCCTCGGCTCACTCGGGAAACCATCTCGAACATGAGAGCGGTACAGAGCGTCGTCAGCTGGTCATGGAGTCTCGCTCGCGTAGTCTCGCGCTCCACCGGCAGCAGGTAGCGCAATAGCAGCGGACCGGTGTCGATTCCCACGTCGATGTAATGACCCGTTGCTCCCACGGGAATATCGCGAAGTAGCGAGTGCTCCATGACGTCCATCCCACGAGCCCACGGCAACAGACCCGGATGGGAATTCAACACGCCAACCTTGGCCGTCGCGATCGCGGCCGCCGATAGAATGCACCCACCCATCATGAGGATGTAGTCGGGCTGACGCCTTCGGAGCTCGTCCAACATACGCTCGCCGTTGCAATAGCCCACATATCGTACCGCGCGCGGAAAAGCAGGCAGCCGCCACTGCCCGATGGCACGAAGCAAGCGAACGCTCTTCAGATACGCCGTAAGCTGCCGGACGGCCTGCCTGGCTCGCGACGTATTTCGGCGCGGCGGTGGAGGGTACGCGAAGGAAACGACATCGAAGTCGATACCGGCGCGGTGCAACGTGTTCGCCAGTTGTCGCGACTGCAACGTGCCCGCCGTGAGCATGATGATTCGTACCGGAGTCATGCTATGTCTACGCGGTCCACCGCGCGGTGCTGCACCAATCGATCAATTCGCTGGCGCAGGCAACCCAACAAGTGGAATCGTCAATGAGGCGAGTCAGCTCAGGTAACAACGCCTGCGTCATGTTGTCCATGAAGCCGCTCCAGAGACTGTCCGAGTGCCAGTCGAGCACCAGAACCCCTCCGGCGCTCTGCACGCTGGCTGCGAGCGCTGCGAAGTTCGCTACGCGTTCCTCGTTCGTGCCCGCGCTGGCATAGAGCCCGCCGTCCATCACCGATGGCGGGAGCTCCCAGAGGCCGGAATAGCGGCCCGTGACGGCATCAAAAGGGCGGAACGGATAGCAGGTGCCTCGCCGAAATCCGTACGCCAGGTTCATCCCGAATGAACTGTCGTACTTGAGCGCGCCGTGTTCGGCGGCGATTGCCAGAGATTCCTCCGGATTCTCCGGGTTGAGAGACCAATAGTGCCCCCGGAATCCAGCCGGAGCGATTCCGTACGATTCACGAAAGCGACGGACTTCCTCAGCAAAGCGGGCCGGGCTGCGCCACGCGCCGATACCCGAATGCAGGCCCATTTCCGCACCATATGACTTGCAGGCGGACACGAGGCGGAGGGTCTCCGGATCGGAGCGCGCATACGTGAGATCGTACGACTCGGAGGGGAAATCGCTTCGACTCCACGTTCCAACGAAGTACACGCCTCGCACGCCCATGACCTGTTCGAACTTCAACCACGCAATAGTGGAGGCCTCATATGGATCAGTGCCTCCAGGCAAACGCATCATGGAATAGAGTGCCTTCGCGGCAGACGAGACCCGTTCCGCCGAGTTCGCCCCTCGGCGATAGGTGTCGCGCCAGAATCCGCGCGTTCGGTACCTGCGTAGGCGGTCGCAGTCGTGCGATAGACACATGGCCCACTGTTTACCGCGCGGCCAGCGCGGTTGTGGCGCATGACCTGGAGGCACCAAGGCGGCGACTAATCCCACGAGCCGATGAACAGCGGGGCTCTCGTGCAGATGCCACTCGGCAATGGAGGCCTGCTCGGGTATTCCAGCGTAGGCCTTTTGATGCGCATCGTGGTCGACACGACCTGACAGGAAGAAGTATCCGGCGAGAACAGGGTCAACGAGAGACGGTCCACCCGCGCCATCAATGCATGACGCCTTGGGAAACCAGTAACCGTCGCGGAAGACAGATGTCTGGGTTTCAATGGCGGCCCACGCTTCCGAGCCTGCGAAAGGGATGGCGTTCGATCCGGAAACCGATGGCCCGTACTGCAGATCGGCATCGGCTGAATCGAGGACTGCTCTGCTTTGCCAGCCTCCCAGTTCGAGTAGTTGTTGGAGAGCAGCACCGGCGCGCGCGCTGTTGCTCCCGAGAACGGGATCCACCCACCATCTAAGCACGTGCAGGCTCCTGCCTCTCAGCTGCAAGCGCATACCAGGAAATGGCGAGATAGATCATTCCGTTCACGAAGCCGGCGGCGCTGATGACTCTTAGCGTGGATAGAGCGCCGAGTTGGTAGGAGCCCGCCATCCAGAGTGATGCCGTGAGCACCACCGCGCGCAGGAAGTCGCGCAGGAAATGTAAGTCCTGGCGACGCAGCACATCGACCGAGAAGGAGAAGGGCACGGAAATGAATCCCGCGAAAACCATCGGTGACAGGATCAGGAAATACTGCGTCGCGTCTCCCCATCGTGCGCCGAGCACGATCGGGAGCAGAAACGGCACGGTGATCATCATTGCGGCCACAAGGATTACGCCCATGCCGACGACGTGACCCAATCGGCGATAGAAAAGCGCCAGCATCGCGTCCGGCCGTGTGCGATGAAGCGTTGCCAACTCCCCGAAATAGATCTGTCCAAGGCTCATCGTGATCAGCGCGAGTGGTGCGAGCAGAACTCGACTGACGATGGTGAACACACCCGCCGCGTTGCCTCCGAATCTCGTTGCGATGACGAGAATCGGCAGCGCGCCCGTAAGCGCGTCGAGCAATACCGCAGGAGCTGACAGAAGGGGAAATCGCCGGTATGTTCGCGCGGTTGCGCGCAGTTCCGACAGCGTGATTCCTGCGAAGGCCGCGTGGTCGTATTGGCGGATGCGTCGCACGAGGCGCGCGATGCCCATGCTCGAGCCCGCGATCTGCCCCACGACGAGTCCCACGGCCCCCACCTTCATCAGGCCGAGTGCCATCTGAGAACCCACCATCGAGGAGCCTTGCGCAACCTTTGTGAGGCTGAGTGTCGAGTAGTCCCGTCTCCGCACCATCCAGTGCGAGAGCGCCTCGTAGGTACCGGCCGCCGCCATACCGAGCGGCAATGACCACGCGAGCAACAATTCATGGCCGCGTGCCGCCGCCATAAGCAGTCCAAGCGCGCCGCTCATCACCATCACGCAGCAGAGCGCGCTCGTAACTACTACGGTGGCGAGCGCCACCCGCAGAATCTTTGCGGCTTCACGTTCATCAGCCGCGGCGGGTATGGCTCGGTCGTAACGCAGCGTTGCAATCACGCTGAACAGCGACATCGCAGCTGCAAACACACCAAGCACGCCGTACTCCGTTGGCGTATACAGCCGGCTGAGAAACGGCGTGGCAACAAGCCCGATGGCGGCGCTGAAAGCGCTTCCGCCTGAGAGTACGGCCATACTGGCGAGGAAGGGACTACTGCGCGCCCGATCCATCAGCCGCAGCCATCGACCGCCGGCGTCGGTGCCCAGTGGGCTCACCAACCGCCGGTGCTCGCGCAGTCGCTCGCAGCGTCACCGTGCGGTTGTCCTCGGGTGCCCGTCAACTTGGCAATGATCCCTCTTTGGGGGGCCGGCCTGGAACACGACTGAACACGCTCCGCAGGCGGCGGACGTCGCGCGAGGTATCCGCGACGAGCCGGTTGAATTCGAGCGCATCCGCGCCTGGAGACGCACGCATCCAGCGCACGGCCTCGAGAATGAGCACAACCACCGACGCACCCATCAGCGTCAGGAGAAACGTGAGGATCGCCTTGGTGACGAGCCCCCGCGGATCTGGACGCAGGGGAACCACGGGATGCCGAATGACCGTGATGAGTGGCGTATCTCGGACCTCTTCGATCCTCGAGCGTTCGAACGCCTGGGCCAGCGTTCCGTACGTCTGCTGCGCCAAGGCAACCTTTCGTTCCAGGCGTCCTTTCTCGATCTCGAGGGCCGGGGAGAGAAGCTGCTGCCGGTTGACTTCGTAGAACCGCTGCAGTGATTGCTCGGCGACAGTCAGCTCCGCCTGAAGCTCCTGCATGCGGGATTCGGTGAAGCGGCGCTCAGCGCTGGCGCGGGACTGGCGCGTCTTGAGATTGAACAGATTCACCTGTGCGAGCGCCGCCTCTGCGAGCTGCTTGGAGAGCAGGGGATCGCCCGTCCGCACGGTGACGAGAACGACGTCCAGCTTCAGGCCTGTGGAACTCGTGATCGCGCGGTCCAGTCGCTTTAGCACGGCGTCGCGCCGCAACTCGGGAATTGTCTCCGAGATTTCCCAGATGTCGGCCAGTTTCCGTGGCTTGGGCTCCGTAGAGGTCACCAACGACGTATCTGCCAAGCGACCCAGTACATCAGGTGTTTTCAGCAGCCCAACGTAGAAATCCGGAGACTTGGTAACGTCGACGCCGCCAACGTCCACGCCCAGCTGCGCGGCGAGACCGGCAGCGCCGCTCCCATCCTTGTTCTCGATGATAAACGAGGATTCGGAGGTATAGGTCCGCTGCGAGACGACACTGAAAATAGCCGTCAGCATCGCCGTGGTAGTCGCGACGCTGAGCAGCACGCGGCGACGACGAAGGAGGAGGTTGGCGATCGCGACGAGAGACAAGCCGGGGGCTGCGACCATTTCCGGCTGCATATCGTTCAAAAAATCACTCCGGATCTCGTGGTGCGGACGTTCAAACTGGGAACCCTGATCTCGTGTGGTGTAGCAGAATAGGGGAGGATACGCCCCATATCAACCAACAACGGCCCCGCCAAGGGGATACGCGGTCTCCATCCTTGGCGTTCGATCGTTCTCTACTTTAGTATGCACTAGCTGAACTCGAGTCGCTCCGCCGGTAATGCGCGGCCGGCGCGCCGCGCATCACCGGGCCGCTAGTTCTCCCGGGCCTCCGAACCGTTCCTAAATGTTTCGTTCGATATTTCGTGTCGGCGCGCTGCTGGGGCTGTGTCCCGTTCTGTTGTTCGGACAGAATCCAGCTCCGGCACCGACCGCCCCCGTCGCTCCAGCTCAGGTCACCGTTCCCACGGGCCGCACGCCTGCGCAAGACGCCGCGGCGGCGGCAACCGGCAAGGCCGTGACGAATGCGGAAATTGTAGACGCCATCAAGAACTCTGGCTTGACCGAATCGCAGGTTCGTGCCCGGCTCCAAGCCGCCGGCTACGACCCGAAGCTCGCCGATCCGTTTTTTTCGGCAGGTGGTTCCGCGGCCACGGGAAGGGGGGCGCCACTGCGCTCAGCGGACCCAGGCTTCGTGAACGCCCTTCAGGCGCTCGGAATCGTCAGCGGCCAGGCTCCAACGGCTCAGAATCCGATGGACACCGTCGCGAAGAAGACGCGCGACAGCGTATCAGCCACGCCCGAGGTGAGCGCGCTGTTCGGCAAGAATGTCTTTTCCAGCACCTTGGCGGCAGCGTTTGACCCCGTATCCGCCGGGCCTGTGGACGCGTCGTACCGGCTAGGCATAGGGGATCAGCTGTCCTATGTCATCACGGGTGACATGGAGATGGCGCTCGGGCTCGACATTCGTCGCGATGGGACGGTCGTTCTTCCGCAAATCGGCCAGGTTCCAATCGCCGGGCTCACGCTTGAGGCCGCTCGGACGCTCCTCACCGCCAGAGCGGGCCGAGTATATAGCCTGATCAACTCCGGCAAGGCCCGGATTGACCTCGCGGTGTCCCGCGTCCGAAGCAACCAGGTCTTTGTGATCGGTGAGGTGGAGCGTCCAGGTGCGTATCAGGTAAGCGCACTGGCCACGGTGTTCCGTGCGCTCGCCGGCGCCGGAGGGCCCACCGTGCGCGGAACGTTTCGCGACGTCGAGGTTCGCCGCGGGAACACGGTCGTAGCTCATGTCGACCTCTACGACTATCTGCTTCGGGGCGATGCGTCGAAGGATATCAGGACCGAGCAGGGTGACATTGTCTTCGTCGGCCTCAGCACGAGGGTTGTCGGCGTTCGCGGCGCGGTACGCCGCCCAGGCGTCTTCGAGCTTCGTTCGGGCGAAGGATTTTCCGATCTACTTCAATTCGCCGGCGGCCTGCTGCCCACCGCGATCACGGACCGCATCCAAATCGACCGCGTCCTCCCGCCAGCAGAGCGTACCCCCGGACGCGAGCGTGCCGTGCTGGACGTTCCGTACAACCCCAACCCCGCCATCCTGGACACAGTGAAGGTCTACGCGAACGACATCGTGAACGTCTTCGCGGTAGGCGACATCCGCCGAAACCAGATCACGCTCAACGGTGAGGTGTTTCAGCCTGGTTCTTTCGAGTGGACCGCCGGCATGACGCTCGAGAGCCTCCTCGCCAAGGCGCAGGGTTACCTGCCGTGGGCCCTCACTGACCGCATCAAGGTCCAGCGGCCTATTGTCAACAGCGGGCGCTCGGAGATCTTCTCGCTCGATCTGAAGGACAGCGCCAGCGCGAGGTTCCCGCTGCTCGAGTTCGATGAGGTCACGGTACTCGACGGGCGGCGCGCCTTTCCCACTGGGGAGGTCAGCATTGATGGCGCTGTTTACACCCCCGGCACAAAGCCATACTTCGAGAACGAAACCCTCGGTGACCTGATCGATGTCGCGGATGGGCTGCAGAAGTGGGCCAGGTCGCGCGAGATCAAGCTCACGCGCACCGACCTCTCCACGGCCAGGAAGACCCAGCTTTCGTTCGACCTGGAAGACGCCACCACGCGCCGCTTTCGGCTGCAACCCGATGACAAGGTTGTCGTCCTCGACGCACGGACGGCGGAGTTACCATCGACGGTCACTGTCTCGGGATCTGTCATCAACCCTGCCACGTACCCATTCGCGGAGCACCGCACGATCCGAGACCTGATTGCCTTGTCTGGCGGTCTGAAGCCCGATGCCTTTGCCGGCGAAATAGCGCGACGCAAGCGAGGTTCCGCCTACAACGACACGACCTCGGTGGTGACGCGCTTCGTTGTCCAGGAGGGGGGTCGCCTGAGCGACGGCGCGGACACGCTCGTTGTCGAACGGGGCGACATCCTCACATTCCGTGACAACCCGGGCTTGCGCAGGACGCTTCAGTCGGTGACCCTGTCAGGGTTGTTCACCTTTCCTGGAGACTATGTCCTGCGCCGCGATGGCGAGCGCCTGAGCGAAGTGGTGCAGCGAGCGGGTGGCGTCCTTCCATCCGGGTATCTCGGCGCCGGCCGCCTCCAAAGGCAGGGGAGGCCCGTCGCGATCGACCTCGCTCGCGCGCTGCGCGGCGATCCCGCCCACGACCTCGTGTTGCGCGCAGGAGACGTGGTTTCGGTCGATCCCGACCCCTCTGTCGTCTACGTCGCGGGTGCGGTTGAGCGGCAGGTGGTCATTCCTTACCGGCGCGGATGGAAGACACTCGACTACATCGACGCGGCCGGTGGCTTCAGCAACACGGCTGAAGAAGGGAACATCGTCATCGAGTATCCGTCCGGCGAAACACATCGCCGAACGAAGCATTTCTTCTCGACTCTCGGAGACGTACCGATCGTCTCCGGATCGACGATCACCGTTGGACAGCGAGTCGAAACGAAGGGGACGGACATTGGCGCATTGCTGACGAAGACCCTGCAAGTCACCGCGACTATGGTGTCCATCTTCCTGTCGTACAAGATCGCGACGCGGTGAGTGATGGCTAAGCGGCGTTGGCTGCCGGCGTTTGTATGCCTGTGCCTCCTGATCTCCCTTCCCGGCACGGCCGATGGGCAGGGCCCGCCGGTCATGGTTCGCGGGATGACGCTGGACAGCAAGGAGTTTCAGGACAGCCTATCCAGACCATTCTGGCGGGCCGTCGCCAGCACACCGTGCACACCCGTGCGGTGGACGCCATCCTTCGACAGCGTCGCCGCATTTCAATCCTCCGTCGCCCCTCTAGTCCGTCGGCTGCGCCGCGACGCCGGAAACATCGTTCCAGATGGCGCGGGTGGGGTGCTGAACCGACGAGTCATTTTCACCGGACCGCGGTACATAGTCGAGCGCATCTGGATGACCAGCCGCATCGTTAACACGACGACGACCGGTTACCTTGCGCGTCCCATGGGGCTGGCCACGCCATCCGCGCCGGTCATCCTGATGCATGGATCCGGCATGGTCCCCGCCGAAGCCTTCGGATGGCTTTTCACGGATCAGTACGCGGGGTCGACTCGGTTCGCGAATACCGCCTTCAGCGGCGCGGCGCTCGAGCTGGTCGAGGCAGGATACACCGTGTTCGTGCCGTGGTTCGAGGACGAGCGCGACAATGAGCAATGGCCGCTCGTCCAGTGGCGACGGCTCGCCCGGAATGCGGCGTCACTGAGCGCAAAAGCGGGCGGCGTCGGTGCGTACTATCTGCTTCTGAATGAAGTCGCGGGTGTTATCGACTTCCTCGAGACGCTTCCGAATGTCGACATGACGAAGCTCTCGGCAATCGGGTGGGCGGAGGGAGCGCATATCGCCTCGGCCGCCGCCGCGACCGATTCGAGGATCAACGCCGTCGTACGTCTCGGCGCTCCGCTCGAGCGCAGGGCTTTGCGAGGAACCATGGCTGGCGTCTTCGGCGAAGCCGCGTTCACGCATCTGGATTGCGTGCTTGGCGACGTCGAGATGGCGGCAATGGTCGCGCCCCGCCCCTTGCTGTACGCGTACTCCACGGCCGATCAGAGTGTGTCCCGGTTCGCGGGATTCATTTCGCCTCGCGTCTTGGTGAGCATCCGCGACATGTATTCACGCCTGCAGAGGCCCGAGAACTTCGCGATCATGCCGGACTCCACGTGGGCCGGCGCGCAACTGGCTCGCATGCGGCTCTGGTTGGATACGGCAGTCGACTTCAAGCCACGGCCCGTCCCCGTACGCACCACTCCCATCCCCGCATCGAGCGAGCGCTATCGCAGTCAGTACATGGACTCCACGGAGGTGCAGCGCGAAGAATTTATAGGCCGCCTGGGACCCTGCGCCGTCTCGTCCGTGAAGGCGGACTATTCATCCATCGACGCCTTTGCCGCATCAGTGGAGCCTCTGCGCCAGAGGCTCGCCACTTCGCTGCGTGTGCCATCGCTCGCGGCGCCCTCAACGTTCCGCATCCTTCACCGTGAGACTGTTCGCCTCCAGGCAAAGTATACGCTGGAGTATCTCGAGCTGAGCACGAGTCGCTCCACGATCCCCCTCACGGGTTTTCTTGCCACGCCCATCACTACCGCTGGTCAGAGCATGCCGGCCGTCATCAGCTTGGATGCGAACTATGGTCTGGCGGCCCCCTTCGGTTTGAACGGGCGCGAGCCCACCCAATACCTGAATGCGTACGCGGATGGGCTGGCGTCCAACGGCGTCGTCGTGTTTGCTCCATGGGTGCCTGCCAACTTCGCGGAAGTGGCGCCACCCGTTCTGCACGCCATGAATCCGGATGGACCGACAAGCTGGTCGTACATGCTGCCGCTCTATGCGGCCGCCATCGATTTCGTACAGACGGTTTCTGGGGTGGACACTAAGCGTCTCGCGGTGTGGGGAATCTCGTATTCGGCGTTCAGTGCGCTTTACCTCACCGCTTTGGATAAGCGCATCTCAGCCTTGGTCTACTCCAACCCGGTATCAACTGCGGACATCCTGTTCGGCAGCGCAGATGCGGCCGCGCTGGCGCCCTGGTTCGGCGAGATGTGCTCGTTCATCGACCCGGCTATGCTGTATCTGATCGCTCCCAGGAAGCTCATCCGCGAGAATGGCCTGCACGACAACAATGGGTATGAGTTCAGGCCCCTGGAGACTGTAGACCGAATTCGGGAGGTGTATGCCCGCCTCGGGATTCCATCGCAGTTCGAATTCTACCGCCACTCGGGCGGACATGAGACATTGGCGCGTCAGATCTTTTAATGCGTCGATTTCACGCTGCCGTACTTGACTGGCCGGATGCCGCCCTTAAGTCTCCAGTACAGCGGATCGCGACGTGGGACGGGAGAGGCGCGGCACCTGGATGTGCCCGCGCGCATCACGCGGCGCCGCGGCAAGCGCGACGATTAGGAAGGCGAGACCGCCGGTAATCAGTGTCGTGAAAATCGACACATTCGTGAACGATACGGCACAGTATGTGAGCATCACGCCAACGAACGACGGGTCCATGTCGGCAGCAACCGAATCGAGGATCCACAGAACAATCCCGGCGAAGCAGGAGATGATCGGTATTCCCACCAATCCGAACGAGCCAATGCCGTCGGTGGCCCAGAGTCCGCTGTTGGCTCCGAGTATCGTGTGATAGTAGTATCGGCCAATTGTGTACGAGACGTTCTCCTCGTAGGGAAAGTGGAGCAGTGAGCTGAGGCCGGTGACGTGCGATAGATGTGTTAGTGGATGGGACTGAAAGAAGTCGGCGTATTGCGGGATGCTGAGCGGTGGTACGGTGAAGAGGCGGAAATGAACGACGCTCAGATACTCGATGGCAGGCAATCGACTGAGTGTCGCGAGCGCGAGATAACCCGACAGGAGCGCCGCCGTTAACCCGCAGATGAACAGGAGTGGAATGCGGCGCGTGGAGCGGGACAGCAGCGCGTACGCCAGTGGCAGGTAGACTATCGAAAGGGCTGCCTGCTTCGCACCGCTGACACCGAAAATGAAGATGTACGCCAAGGCGACCGCGACCAGGAGTGACCACCGCCGCTTGTCAGCGCCGACCACGAAGAACGTGGGCAGAAAGAGCGCGAGAAGAAGAAATTGGGAGTAGGCGCCGAACCTTGACCCCGTTGACGCAATGATGTCGGACATTGCATATCGCACTGAGTTCACGTCAGCGAAGCTGGCGAGCCGAAAGTTGCTGCCCAGCGTGATGGCGATATAGGCGAGCATTACCAAGCTGATAGACCCGAAGAACGCCCAGAAGGCTTCCGGAGTCAGCCGTAACACCGTCAGCGTTCGAATGGGGATGAGGTAGATGGACTGCATGATCGAGAGGCCGACGAACATCCAGCAGACGATCTGCATGGCGAGATCGATCGGCAGGATTGGCCTGTCGCAGTAGAACACGAGAAACGCGGCCGGCACGTAGATTAGCAGGTACTGCATGTAGAACAGCAGCAGCGTCGGACGGGAAAACGTCACCGGCATCCACAGCGATGGAATGATGCAGAACATCACTGTCGTCCAGAAATAGCCGACCGGTAAGTGGCGATATCCCAACCCCCAGAACTCAAAGTTCGGACTGATGACGTCGCGGTAGGTGACGTGGAAGGCTGTCACATAACCGATCACCGCAAGCACCAGAAGAAGGCGAGATTTCGAT
>JAQBPY010000349.1 GCA_028287285.1 Gemmatimonadota bacterium | reverse complement strand
CGCCACGGAACATCCCTGATGCGCTGGCGCCCCGACAAGCAGCCTCGCCAATGCACCATCGAGCAGGTGGAGCAGGAAGGAAAGTCTGCGTTGGGACTGCTGTAGCAGTCCGCGGTTCTAGTGAGCCCGGTACTGCGCCGCCGTTTCGTGCGCGATCTGTTGCATCATGCGCACGGTGATAGGTGACACGGGGAGCTCAGAGCCCGATACGATTGCCTTCGCCTGCAGGCGCCGCGCATCATGCCCGGTGATTCCTTCGTAGATCACCAGGGCGGCGAGATATGTGCCGAGTGGTGCGGGGTGATATCCGTCGGCGCCGTAGAGTGGGAGCGACGGATCCTTCGCCAGCGCGTTGGCCCAGGCCTGACCGGCCGCGAACATGACGCCACCAACTTCGCGCGCAGCGGCTTGCGATGATTCGAGCACACGAGGGAAATCCTGCGGCCGGTTCGATGCGGGCCATACCATGAACTGTGCGCTCGTCGCGCCGGTCGCCTTGATGAATGGATTGAGCAGAACCGTTGCGAGCACGAGCGTGTCCCGATTCACCGGTAGGGACGAAGGCCCCTGCTGAAGCACCACATAGTCCCACCGCTCTGCGCGCAGCACCGTCATCGCATCGCTCGCTCCATGAACGTGGTCAATGAGCGCGAGGTCGGGCAGTGCGACGGTTCGGGTGCGAATGGTGTCACCAACCGACGCTGCAAGCGCGCTTACAGTGCCGGGCAGGTCATTCGTGTACGTGAGGCTGTTCCCGATGAAGAGCACGTGCGTGCTGCCCGACGGAATGAGGTTCGTCCCGGAGCGGCCTTCAAGGGTCGCGACGTTCAGCTGCAGGACTGCCGCAACAAACAGTGAAAGGCGGAGCGAGCGCATCACGGCAAGTAGATCGGCGCGCTTTGCGGCATGCCTACCTGAACGTCGGGCTGCCCAGCCGATTGTCGCGGACGAAGTATCGGCGCGCCGGCATCACGACGCGCTGCAGCGATTTGGCGTCGATGACCATCGTCGCCGGCACGATTCCATTCCGTTCGAGCAGGAATGCGACGAGGCCGTAGGTCTCGTCGGACGTCAACGAGCCCGGTGCCGTGATTGGCATCGCGCGGTGAATGTAGTCGTAGAGCGTGGTCGCAAATGGCCAGTAGTTGCCGATGGTCTTCGGTGCGCTCGCGTCGCTGGCAAACGCAAAGCCTGGCGGGGGAACGGTGCCGATCAGCCTGGGACTCTTGTCGATGCCCTCTCCACTCGGCCCATGACAGGCCGCGCATTTCAACGCGTAGGTCGTCGCCCCCGTCGCAGTGGTGCCCTGACCTTCCGGCAGGCCGGCGCCTGCGGGATTCACGTCGATGTCAAGCGCTGCGATCTCCGCCGCGCTCGGCGCGCGGCCGAGTTCGTATCGTGGGCGACGCTGGGCGATTGGGGCGCCGTCGGCCTGCGCGCAAGCAGCGCAATATATGAACAATACGATACTAAGTACGACGCGATTTAGTATCTTGTTGCCACGATATATGAGTCGGTCAGCCATTGAACGTCACCGCGCCATCTGCAGCCACACGCCACGATCGTATCGCGTTGAAGTGATAGTCCGTTCCTGGACCACGAACGCGCCGATACTCCGCTACCGACGGCTGTACGTAACCGGTTTCATCGCGCGCTCGGCTCATCAGCATGGCGGGCTTTCCGTTCCATTGCCACATGTGTTGGAAGCGGGTGTGGGCATGTGGGAGTGCAGCACCAAGCAACTCAGCCGCGGCCCATGTGGCGCCGCCGTCGACGCTGACGTCCACGCCGGTGATCCGACCGCGCCCTGTCCATGCGATACCGGTGATCGGTCGCCATCCGGGGCTACTCAATCTTTCGGGCGCTGCCGGCGACGTGATGATCGATTTCGCATCCATGACGAAGCTGAACTGCCGTGATGTTCCATCGGGAAGTGGGTCGGTGTACTTCGACGTTTCGTCCCGCGACATGTTCGGCTGGTCGATCAGCTTGAGGCGTCGCAGCCACTTGATGCTCATGTTGCCTTCGTACCCAGGGAGCAGCAGCCGCGCCGGATAGCCGTTGGCCGCGCGGACTGCCTCGCCATTTTGCGCATACGCGATCATCGCGTCGCCGAGCATCTTCGCGATCGGGATGCTGCGAGAGAGGAGGGCGGCGTCTCCACCTTCAGCGAGCACCCACGTGGCTGCTGGTTTTACACCCGCTTCTCGCAACAGGGTCGACACGAGGACGCCCGTCCACTCGCAGTTGCTCGTCAGTCCGTCGACATCCTGCGGCGTCATCTCCGGTTTGGGCGCACGATACGCGGCCCGTCCGTTGCCCGCGCATTCGATGAAATACGTGTGCGTCTCCGCCGGAAAGCGCTTCAGGTCGTCGAGCGTGAACACGAGCGGTCGGTCCACGAGACCGTGAATCATCAGGCTGTACTTCACCGGATCGAGCAGCGCGATCCCGTTGTGGTGTCGCTGAAAGTGAAGATCAGCGGGAGTGATCGTTCCGCGCAGGTTCTGGTGTGGTGTGTTGGTAGCGCCTGTCGTGATGCCGAGCGGCGCGAGTGCCGGCTTCTCGAACGGGGAACGTTCGCCGAGCGTACCCGATGGAAGGCCGGGCACCCTCGAGGCGTCGACCGGTATTGCGACTGTTGCCGACGTTTTCGGCGCGACGGCCTGTGCCAGCAGGTTCGTCACGGGCGCCGCAATCACGACACCCGCGGCAACGCCCGCCGAGTGGAGGAGGTCGCGCCGCGTCAGCTTTCGCTGGTCGTGCTCTGGATTGGTCACGGGCGTAGAATACCGGCGGCATGCGACCGTCGATAGATGGGCTGGCAGTGCAGCAGGCACCGGTTCGCGGTATAGTGCTGCGATGAGTGCCGCTGTCTCGCCCGCGCAGCCGTTCGTCTCGGTGTACGATGTCGTGAACGGAATCTCCGTACACGCTCGGGTGTCGACGCACACGTTCGCCGATGGACGCACCCGGTTGGTGTTCGTGCATGGATTGGGTGCGTCCGTTCGGTATCTCGAGCCCACAATGCTCGAGTTGGCTGCCGAGCATCCGATTGTCGGCGTCGATCTTCCCGGGTTCGGTCGGAGCGGCACACCGCCGAAGGTGCTCGATACGGAAGGTCTCGCTGATGCCCTCCGAGACTGGCTCGACGTTCGCGGGATCGGCCCGGCGATCTTCATCGGCAACTCGTACGGGTGCCAGATCATAGTGGAGCTGGCGCACCGCGATCCAATGCGCGTCGTCGGGCTGGTGCTGAATGCGCCGACCATGGACCCGGCTCACCGCACGGTATTCGGAGTCTTCCTGCGTTTTCTTGCCGACATCCCGCATGAGCCGTGGAAGCTCGCGCTCGTCGTCGCCCGCGATTATTTCCGGGTGGGTCCGCTGCGATTCTTCGCGACGTTGCGGGCGGCGCTCGCGCATCACATCGAGGAGAAGCTGCCGGGCATCAGTGCGCCAACGATCATCGTCTGTGGCGCACGCGATCCGGTGGTCACCGTTGCCTGGGCTGCTGACGCCGCTCGACTGGTGGGGATCTCATCGCGAGGCTCATCGGGAGCGACCTTGTCGGTCGTCGCAACGGCTGCGCACGCCCTCCCCTACGACGACCCCAAGGCCTTTGCCACGCTCATCCAGAACTTCGTGAAACACGCCTATCGCCAATCACGCGGCCGATGAACGATCGCCTCAAGTCCATATTCGGTGGGTCTGTCGGCAACCTCGTGGAGTGGTACGACTGGTACGTCTACTCCGCGTTCTCGCTGTACTTCGCCAAGGTTTTCTTTCCCCCCGCGAGCCAGACCGCGCAGCTGCTGAATGCGGCGGCGGTGTTTGCGGTCGGCTTTCTGATGCGACCGGTCGGCGGGTGGCTGATGGGACGATACGCCGATCGCCATGGCAGGCGAGCGGCGCTGAGCATCTCCGTGTTGCTCATGTGCTTCGGATCCCTGATGATCGCCGTCACGCCGGGCTACGCGCGCATCGGTGTCGCCGCCCCGGTGCTGCTGGTGCTGGCGCGTCTGATTCAGGGGCTCAGTGTGGGAGGCGAGTACGGTGCGAGCGCCACGTATCTCAGCGAGATAGCGGGACAGCGCCTCAGGGGTTTCTACTCCAGCTTCCAATACGTGACGCTCGTGAGCGGACAACTCATCGCGCTCGTGGTGCTCCTCGTCCTGCAGCGCCAACTCGGCAACGCCACGCTGGAGGCCTGGGGTTGGCGGATTCCATTTGCGATCGGTGCGGTGCTGGCTGTCGCCGCCCTGTGGATCCGGCGTGGCATCGAAGAGACGCCGGCGTTTCGTACATCTGTGGCGTCTCAAGAGCCAACGGCTGCACGCTCAAGCCTTCGCGAGCTGCTTCAGTATCCGCGGCAGATTGCGACGGTCGTGGGACTCACCGCGGGTGGGACAGTGGCGTTATACACCTTCACGACGTACGCGCAGAAGTTTCTCGTCAACACGGGCGGTTGGAGCAAGGCCGACGCATCACGCATCTCGGCGCTCACATTACTCGTGTTCATGCTGATTCAGCCGGTCGTCGGCTTCATCTCCGACAAAGTGGGACGGAAGCCGGTCCTGATCACCTTTGGCATCCTTGGCACGTTCGGCACGGTTCCGCTGATGACTGCCCTCGCCGCCACGCGTGACGAGACGAACGCGTTCCTGCTCCTCGTTGCGGCATTGATCGCGGTCAGTGGGTATACGGCGATCAACGCCGTGGTAAAGGCCGAGCTTTTCCCGACGGAGATCCGTGCGCTTGGTGTGGCGCTGCCCTATGCCGTGACGGTGGCGATCTTCGGGGGAACCGCCGAATACATCGCGCTATGGGCGAAGAATGCGGGTCATGAAGCGTGGTACTTCTGGTACGTCACGGCGTGTGTGGCGATGTCGCTGGTCGTTTACAGCATGATGCCGGAGACGCAGCGCGCCATGGCGGATGATTGAACCTGGTGCAGGCCTAAAAAGAGCATTTACCGCAGAGGTCGCGGAGTTCGCAGAGGACTGCTGAACGCGGGGAGAACCTCGTTGGCGTTGTCCTCTGCGGTCTCTGCGCCCTCTGCGGTGAATTCGCGGTTCCGCTCTTGGTCTCCTAGAGCGTCCGAATCTTGATATTCCGGAACGACAGCGACCCCGTGTGATCCCCCTGCATGGCCAGGTGGCCAGACCGCAGCCGACCATACTTTGGCCACGCCGCGAACTTGCTCGCTTGCACTTTCGCCTCCCAGTCCGGACTCCACATCTCATACTCGAGCAGCTTGAATCCATTCAGCCAATGCTCGATGTGCGGACCCTTCGCGACGATGCGCGTCGTGTTCCACTGACCGACCGGATTCAGGTGGCCACTGGGTGACGGGTAAAGACCGTAGGCAGCGCCGGCGCAGGTGAGCCGTGTCTTGTTGTCCGCCGCCTTGATGTCGTCGAGGAGCTGATACTCCGGCGC
>JAQBPY010000270.1 GCA_028287285.1 Gemmatimonadota bacterium | reverse complement strand
CCCACGCTGTACGCCGCACTCGTGAGCCGAGCGGCGCGGGCGATCAAGAATCGATTGTCGGCCGTGGATGCGACGCTCGCAGGACGCGGACGCACGCTGGGATTCGGCGGCACGAACACACGCCTGGAGCACGACCTGCTCGGCGATCGCGACTTCCCCGCCGATGCGCTGTACGGACTCCAGACGCTGAGAGCACTCTAGAATTTTGCCATCACCGGCGTTCCCCTGCGTGAATTTCCCGCGCTCATCGAGGCGCTTGCCGCCGTCAAGGAGGCCGCGGCGCTCGCGAACGCCGACCTTGGCCTGCTGCCCAGGGAAATAGCGGACCTCATCGTCAAGGCCGCCGGCGAGATTCGCGCCGGCCGTCATCACGAGCATTTCCTCGTTGACATGATCCAGGGCGGCGCCGGCACGTCCACGAACATGAACGCGAACGAGGTCATCGCGAATCGTGCGCTCGAGCTCTCGGGTGAACATCGTGGGGCGTATCACGCCGTGCACCCGAACAATCACGTGAACCTGAGCCAGTCCACGAACGACGTCTATCCGACGGCGGTGAAGATCGCGCTGCACATGGCGATCGAGGATCTGCGCGGCGCCATGCGGATGGTGGCCGAGGCGTTTCTGGCGAAGGGGAAGGAGTTTGCGCCGTTTCTGAAAATGGGACGCACCCAGCTGCAGGATGCGGTGCCGATGACGCTGGGCCAGGAGTTCACGGCATTCGGGCACACCATGCTTGAGGACGTGGACCGGCTGGGCGAAGCGCAGGCGCTCATTCGCGAAATCAACATGGGCGCGACGGCCATTGGCACCGGCATCAACGCGCCGCAGGGTTATGCGGAAGTGGTGCGGGCGCACCTGTCGAGGATCACGGGACTCCCGCTGATTACCGCGCCCGACCTCGTGGAAGCCACGGCCGACACAGGCGCTTTCGTGCAGCTGAGCGGCGTGCTCAAGCGGTGCGCGGTCAAGCTGTCGAAGATCTGCAACGACTTGCGATTGCTGAGCTCCGGCCCCCGGGCGGGCTTTGGCGAGATCAATCTGCCGCCCATGCAGCCGGGCTCGTCGATCATGCCGGGCAAGGTGAACCCTGTCATTCCGGAAGTCGTGAACCAGGTGTGTTTCGACGTCATCGGTGGGGACATGACCGTGACGATGGCCGCCGAAGCGGGGCAGCTCCAGTTGAATGTGTTCGAGCCGGTCATTGCCTATCGTCTGCTGGCGGGGCTCAACACCATGACCAACGCGTGTACGGTACTTCGCGAGCGCTGCATTACGGGGATCACGGCGAACCCGGATCGCATGCGGCAGTTCGTGGAGCAGTCCATTGGCATTGTCACGGCGCTGGTGCCGGTGATCGGGTATGAGATGAGCACGGAGATCGCGCGCGAGGCGCTGGCGAGTGGGCGGGGCGTGTATGAGCTAGTCATGGAAATGGGCCTCATGACGCGCCAGCAACTGGACGAGGCGCTGAACCCCGAGGCCATGACGGGTCCGGCGGGGCCTCGGGCGACGAGTACGTTTCCAATAGTTAGTTTGTGAGTCGGTGGGTCTGGGTGTCCAGTACTCCATGGACGTCCTGCGGGTGCGGTTCAGCTCTTTCCGCCCAGCCGTCTCACGAGATCCGACCGCCGCCGTTCGCTCACGGGAATTTTCGCGCCGGACCGCATCACGACTTCGCCGCCGCGCGCGGACCCGCGACGAATCTCGCACACGGCGCTCGCGCGAACGAGCGCGCCTCGATGCACGCGGACGAACACAGACGGTCCCAGCTCACGCTCGAGCGCCGCAAGTGAGCGTCGCACGAGGTACGACCCCGCCGGCGTGTGCAATCGCGAGCAATACCCGTCGGCGCCCACCCATTCGATCGAATCGGTGGCCAGCACGATCGAGCGATCTCCGATGGTCACCAGCAGCGTGCGAAGGCTCACGGTTGCCGGCCTGGTCTCATCGGCGCTGCGCGCTGCGTGGCCGCGAACGCGCGCGAGGGTCGCGCGGAACCGGTCGTCCGTAAAAGGCTTGACCAGGTAGTCGACCGCCGCTGCGTCGAACGCCGGCACCGCGAACTCGCCATACGCGGTCACGAATACGATCGTGGGCATGTCCGCGGCTGTCAGCGCGAGTTGCTTCACGAACTCGACACCGTTCAGCTCCGGCATCTGCACGTCCAGAAAAATCAACCCCGGCCGCTCGCGCGCGCAGAGTGCAAGTGCCTCGATGCCGTCGCGCGCCTCTCCAACCACGCGGAAATCGGCTTCACATGCCAGGAGCGCGCGCAGCACATCGCGCGACAACGGTTCATCATCCACGATGAGTACGCCGATTCGTTCGTTTCCGCCGTTCCTGTTCACGACGTCCGATATGGAAGCGTGATCTCGACCACGGCGCCGCCTTGCCCGGCGCCCGACAGGACCATCGATGCCGCGTCCCCATACAGCAGGGCGAGCCGAGTGCGCGTGGCGGAGAGACCCACGCCGTCGGACGTGAGCTCGCCGCCGTCAAAGCCGGGTCCGTCGTCGCGCACGGTGATTCGAAGGGCCTCCTCGCGTCGCACGACACTCGCCGCAATACGGCCCGCAGCCGTTCGCTTCGAGATCCCATGCCGGATCGCGTTCTCGACGATCGGCTGGAGTATCGAACGCGGCACCATGGCGTCCAGCAAGGCAGAGTCGACGTCCCACTCGATGACCAGCCGATCGCGAAAGCGTACCTGCTCGATTGCCAGGTAGCGTTTCGCGAAGGCGATCTCGTGGCGCAGGCGTCCGTATTCCACGCCGCGCCGCGCGAACGATTCGCGCAGCAGCTCGCCGATGTCGCTCAACATCTGCACCGCGCCATTCACGTCGTGCGCGCGCACGAGCGCGCCGGCCGAATGGAGGCTGTTGAACAGGAAGTGTGGATCGAGCTGCGCCCGGATCGATGCGGATTCCGCGCGCGACAGCGACGTCTCCAGTTCCGCGGCGCGAATGGCGCTGGCGCTCGCCTCCCGTGAATAGTGCAGCGCCACGGCGGCGACCACGATTGCCCCGTACACGAGCGCGGCGGAGGGCAGCCAGCCGATCGACACGCGAATGAAGTACTGCGCGAAGGCGACCTGCGGCAGCTTGCCGATCATGAGAGTCGCCAGCGAGTAGATCATCCCCCGCAGCAGGGTCGCCGCGATGATGCCCAGCGCGTGCACGAGCACCGCCCGCGGCGCGACCCGTGGCCACACGGGAAACTTTCTGACGAGTGCCAGCACCAGCGGGGTCACTGGCGCCCACACGAGCCACTCCGCCATCGCGGGAATGGTCGCGCGCAGCGAGTACCACGGCTTGTGGGCGACGTACGCCGACGCCTGCATCTGCAGGATCATCAGGCAGGCGGGAATCGACCAGAGGACGACGGGGATGATGAGGCGGTGCGCCTTCATCAGGGAAACGTAGCGCGAGCCGCAATCGCAGGCCGCCGCGTTCACTGCACATTTGCCGCACTGGTCGACGATCCAGTGGCGCAACGCAGCGCGCGGTGAGATGCTGCTCGAAATCCTTCGCGAGCAGCCATCCCGTTGTCCGACCTCGCCGCCCGTCAGTGGTTGCATGTGTGCACCCGCCTTGCTCCGGCCGGCGCACGTGCTCACCCGCGCCATCGACGCCACCGGCACCTGTAGTCCGTGCCATGGCAATCCCTCCAACCCCCTGGTGAAAAAATGACGATTCATGTTCGCAGCCTGCTGATCGCAGCACTTCTCGCGGCGACGAATGCCACGCACGCGCAGGGCACCGCGACGCGCGCCACGGTAGACAGCCTCGCCGGCTTCTTCGCGGGGAAATGGTCGTGCGAGGGAAAATTTTCGTCGGGCGCGCCGATCGCTGCGGACGTGGTCTTCGCGCCGGCGCTCGACGGCAAGTGGCTCTCGTATTCCCACGTCGACCGCCTGCCAGGCCGCTTCAAGATGAACTCGTACTGGGGGCTCGATGCCGCGACGAAGGGCCTCGTCTCCGCGGGCGCGGACAATGGTGGCGGGCTGCGCATCTTTCGTGCGCCGGGCTGGACCGATGGTACGGTAACGTTCGAACGGGCCGCACTCGGCGATTCATTGACCAGGCACGAGCGTTTCATATACAAGAAAGAGAGCGAATCCACCTTCAGGATGACCTATGAGGTGAGTGCGCGCGGCGCCTGGTTCATGGGCGACTTCGTGGTGTGCAGCCGGATGCCGTAGCCGGAGGGGCGGGCGTGGGAGTAGCTTCCCCGTCTCACGTCTCACGTCTCACGTCTCGACGACGCCGACCGCATCAAGGAGCAGCAAGTGGGAGCCGTAACTCTCGACGGACCGGGCGTCCAGAAGATGAAGACCATCGAGGAGGCGCTCACCCTCCTCGCGCGGCTCAACGCGATCGTGGAGCTGTACGCCCTGAGCCTCAAGCAGAACAAGCCCACGTCGATGTTCGGGATGCAGGTCAAGCGCGCCCTGTTTCCCCTGGTGGGGCTGCTCAAGCCGCAGTTCGGCCTCATCGCCGACCAGGTGTCGTCCATCACGCTCATTGCCACCCGCGGCGGCAGCGAGACCGCCAAGATCCGCGTGCTGCGCGAAGGCGTCGCGTCCATTCGGATGCAATTGGACATCGCCATCGTCCGTATCAAGGAAAACCACAAGGTCGAGGAAGAGGTCAAACCCGGAGCCCGGAAGCCCGGCGAGTAACGATCTCGGCCAAATCGTTGTGGGGGAAAGTCCTACAGTGTCAGGACATCCATCGTTTTACGTTGCTTTCGTCTCCGGGGCCCGGTACTTTTCCGAGGTTGCGGGACCTCGCAAGAGCGCGGCAATCCGGTGCGACCGCGCTTCAAAACGACACTGTCGGAACAAGGACATCGAATGCCCCTGCCCACCCGACCGCGCCGGCTGCTTGCCGCTGCGCTGCCGGCCCTCCTCGCGGTCGCCTTAACTGCGTGTAGCAGCCAAGACTATCCAAACTCCGTGTTCACGCGATACACGGAGAACAACCGCGACGTCGGCGCTCTGTTCCAGCTCCTCATCGTCCTGGGGACGTTCGTCTTCATCTTCGTGGAGAGCATCCTGCTCTACACGATCTTCAAGTACCGCCGCAAGAGCGAGAACGACCGTCCCAGGCACGTGCATGGGAATACAACGCTCGAAATTCTCTGGACGGCCATCCCCGCACTGATCCTTGCGATCATCGCGGTGCCCACCGTCAAGACGATCTTCAAGTCGCAGGCGCACGCCTCGGCCGATGCGGTCCAGGTGCAGGTCATCGGCCACCAGTGGTGGTGGGAGTTCCGCTATCCGCAGTTCACCACCACGGAAGCGAATGGCCGCATCGACACGCTGACCACGGCCAACGAGCTCTATCTGCCCATCGGCCGCAAGGTGGCGTTCTCGCTCACGTCCGTCGACGTCATCCACTCGTTCTCCATTCCGCAGCTCGCCGGCAAGCGCGACCTCATGGCGAACCGGATCAACTACCTGTGGTTCACGCCGGACTCCGTGAGCGAAGGCGCATGGAACGGCTTCTGCGCCGAGTACTGCGGGTCGTCGCATGCGAACATGCACTTCAAGGTGTTCACGGTCAGGCCGGCCGACTTCGACAGCTGGACGAAGAACCAGTTGACGATGGCGGCGTTCGGTGCGCCTGCGGTCGTTGCCGTTGCACCGCCTGCCGACACGTCGGTCAAGACGCCGCAGAAGCTACAGGGCGTTCCTGGCACGCCGACGCTCACGTCGACCCCGCCGGCCTCGGCGAGAATCATGACGGTTCCCACGCCTGGCACCGCGACTGTGCCGGTTGCGCCCGTGCAGCAGGCGGGGTATGTGGCTTTTGCGCATGACAAGATTCCGGCGCACGTGATGCCGCAGACGCCCATTCCCGAGGGACTCGCCTTTGACGAATCGCTCAAGGGTGATCCGCAGGCCGGCCTCGACTTCATGACGAAGAAGATGGGCGGCGGCTGCATTGGCTGTCACCGCATCAACGGTGCGCCCATGATGATGGGCTCTATGGGTCCGAGCCTCACGCACGTCGGCTCGCGCTCCACGATCGCCGGGGGCATCTACCCCAATGACACGAAGCACCTGTCGCTCTGGATCAAGAATGCGCGGCACATGAAGCCCGGCGTCATCATGCCGACGCTCGGTGCGGGACAGTACGACCCCGTTCAGAAAATGACCATTCCGAAAACCGGCCTCAGCGATCAGCAGATCGCCGACATTGTGGCCTATCTGCAGCGACTCAAGTAACAGCCGACCATCACCGGAGAATCAGACGAAATGGCTACCATGGCACCGGCCGCGGCGTATCAGCCGCACGCCGAGAGCTACGTCGGTGAGAGCGGCATCTGGAGCTGGCTCACCACCGTCGATCACAAGCGGATCGGCGTGCTCTATCTCTATACCTCGCTGTTCTTCTTCATCGTGGGCGGTCTCGAAGCGGCGCTGATGCGCTGGCAGTTGATGGGGCCCAACAAGCACGTCGTGAGCGCAGAGCTGTTCAACCAGCTGTTCACGATGCACGGCACCACGATGATCTTCCTTGCGGTCATGCCCCTGTCGGCCGCGTTCTTCAACTTTCTCATTCCGCTGCAGATCGGCGCGCGTGACGTCGCCTTTCCGCGGCTGAACGCGTTCTCGTACTGGGTCTACCTGCTCGGCGCCATTTTCATGAACAGCTCCTGGTTCATCGGCGCGGCACCCAACGGCGGCTGGTTCGGCTATGCGCCGCTCACCACGATGGATTTCTCCAAGGGCCTCAACATCGACTTCTGGGTGATCGGCCTCCAGATCCTCGGTGTGAGCTCGCTCGCGGCGGCGTTCAACTTCATCACGACCATCGTCAACATGCGCGCGCCGGGCATGAAACTGATGCGCATGCCGATGTTCACCTGGAATGCGTTCGTGGTGCAGTTCCAGCTCGTGCTGGCCTTCCCGGTCATCACCATCGCGCTGGTGTTCCTCCAGTTCGACCGCTTCTTCGGTAAGACCTTCTACACCATCGCCGCCGGCGCCGACCAGTTGCTCTTGCAGCACCTGTTCTGGGTGT
>JAQBPY010000043.1 GCA_028287285.1 Gemmatimonadota bacterium | reverse complement strand
CGCCACGCTTTACGCGATCCGCGAGTCGAAGCTCAAGGCAGGGCTCATCTGGACGGGCGCCAACGATGGTCCGATCAACGTCACGCAGGACAACGGCAAGACCTGGACGAACGTTACGCCGAAGGATCTTCCTCCTGGCGGTCGCGTGCAGAACATCGATCCGTCGCCACACCGCCCCGGCGCCGCGTACGTCGCCGTACTCCGCTACCTGCTCGGCGACTTCCAACCGTACATCTACAAGACCGAGAACTACGGAAAGAGCTGGACGCGCCTCACGACGGGCAGCAACGGTATTCCTGCCGACTACCCCACGCGGGTCGTTCGTGAAGATCCGACGCGCCCCGGTCTGCTTTACGCCGGCACCGAGTTCGGCATGTTCGTCTCGTTCGACGACGGCGCGCACTGGCACCCGATGCAGCTCAACCTTCCGACTACGCCGGTGACCGACATCGTCGTGCACCGGAACGATCTCGTCATCTCCACGCAGGGACGATCGTTCTGGATCCTCGACGACATCACGCCGCTGCAGCAGATGACCGATGGCGTCGCGTCGACGCCCGCACATCTCTTTGCGCCACGCGAAGCGATTCGCTATCGCTACCGCGCGGGCTTCGGTGGAGCGGAAGCCGAGCGTACGCCAACGGATGATGCGCCGCAGTATCCGCCGGCGGGAGCGATGATCGATTATTGGCTCTCGTCTCCCACCGGTCCCGTGACACTCGACATCCTCGACGCCAGGGGCGCCGTGATCCGCACCTTTGCCGCCGACACCGCTCGCTCGCGCAGTGGTGGCCGAGGTGCCGCGTCGGACCTTCCGGCGCGAGCGGGCTTGAATCGATTCGTCTGGGACATGACCTTCCCCGGTCCGACAGGCGCAAGCGGCGGGTTTGGCGGACGCGCTGGCGCCATGGCCGCGCCCGGACAGTTCACGGTCCGGCTCACGGCAGGTGGTACGACGTCGACACAATCGTTGGTGCTGCGGGCCGACCCCCGCGTCACCCGCGACGGAATTACGCAAGCGATGCTCGAGCAGCAGCTCGCGTTCAACCTCAAGGTGCGCGACCTCGTGAGCGACGCGAACAAGATGGCCGAACAGCTTCGCACGGCGAAGCGTCCCGACCTCGATGCCACGTTCTTCACGCCGCCAGTGCGCTACAGCAAGCCGGGATTGCAGGCGCACATCACCTACTTGTACTCCCAGCAGCTCGGCGCCGATCAACGGGTCGGTCGGGATGCGGTCCAGCGGTATGCGGAGCTCAGGAAGGCTTTGGATGATCTTACGACCAGCCTCCGCTCTGGTGGGCGCTGACCTTCACATTCGGCTTAAGAGACACACCGACACCTCGGCGTCGCTCACACTCACGCGCCGGGATGGCACGGTCACGTGGCAGCGACAGAAGGGAAGTCTCGCGCTGGTCTTTCCGCGGCACGATCTTACGCACTACGCCATCGAGAGCACGCTGGGCTACCGCAGTGCCTTTTACGGACTCGTCGCGGATGGATGGGAGATCGCGGATTTCGCCACGCCGTGGCCGCGTGGTCCCATCCCCGTCGAGGCGCGCGAGGTGGAGATGCTCGTCGGCCTGTTCGATGGTATGCGCCCGGAACGCGCGACGTGGAACGCCGCGGACATCAACCGCCAATTGGAGCAGCTCGTCGTCGAGAGCAAGTTCACCCACATTACACCGCGAGTGTTGGCAGACGACGATGTGGCCGCTGTGCGACAGCTTCGCAATTCCGTGTTGGAGCGCTGGCACGCAACAGAGCCCGGCAACGCCCTCGAGCTCGAGTTCAATCGACGCATTGATGACTGAGCATTTCCGCTGGACCACAGGATGTACCCCAGCCCCTTGAGATATGCGCACAAGAACTTTCGGTCGGCTCGGTTGGCAGGTCTCTGAAATCGGCTACGGAATGTGGGGCATGGCCGGTTGGACCGGCTCCGACGACGAACGCTCCCTCGCCTCATTGAACGAGGCCGTCGAGCTCGGCTGCACGTTCTTCGACACTGCCTGGGGCTACGGCGAAGGACACAGTGAGCGGCTGCTCGGACAGGTCGTCCGCGCGCACCCCGACAAGCGCCTCTACACCGCGAGCAAGATCCCGCCGAAGAATCGCCAATGGCCCTCACAGCGAGGCATGCGGCTCGACGACGTGTTTCCCGCGGATTACATCGACGAGTACGCCCACAAGTCACTCGAGAACCTCGGAATTCCCACACTCGACCTCCTCCAGTTCCATGTGTGGGAGGACGAGTGGGCGCAGGACGACCGGTGGTGGCGCGCGATGGACTCGCTCAAGGATCAGGGGCTCATCGGAGGCATTGGGGTAAGCGTCAACCGCTGGGAACCCACCAACGTCGTCGAGACGCTTCGCACGGGTCAGGTCGACGCCGTGCAGGTGATCTACAACGTCTTCGATCAGGCCCCCGAGGACGAGCTCTTCCCCCTCTGCGCGGAGCTCGACGTCGCCGTCATCGCGCGTGTCCCTTTCGACGAAGGCTCACTCACCGGCACCATGACGCGCGGCATGACGTTTCCAGACGGCGACTGGCGCAACCTCTACTTCGGCAAGGAGAACCTCGGCCAGACCATCGACCATGTCGACGCGCTCCGCGCCGATGTTCCGGC
>JAQBPY010000261.1 GCA_028287285.1 Gemmatimonadota bacterium | reverse complement strand
TTACGGCACCCGCACCGATGTAGTACACGTACTTGGATCGTACGTCCATTGCCGACATGCTCTTGATGAGCACCGTTGCCGGAAAGATCGGTGACGCCAGCCCCTCGCCGAACAGCTTGATGGCGGGAATGAGCACGAAGAACGACAGCACACCACCGGCGAACAGGTAGCCCGCGATGCGGGGACCGATGATGTAGCCCACGCCGGTGAGCTCCGGGCTGATCTCCGCCTGGATCTCGCCAAAGAGCTGCGTGTTTCCTGTCGCCATCACCTTGGTGAACGCGTGTTTTGGCACCTCGAGAAAGGCGTGCAGCCCGCCGTTCAGGAATTTGTAGAAGGCGCCGAGCCCGAAGCCCAGGAACACGGTCTTGGCCTGCTCACCGCCGCGCTCCCCCACGATGAGCACCTGGGCGCAAGCAGTACCCTCAGGATACTTGAGGTTCGCATGCTCCTTGACGATGAGGCTGCGCCGAATGGGAACGAGGAACAGCACACCGAGGACGCCGCCCACGACACCAATGGCGATGACCTTGATCCACGGCAGTTCATAGCCGAGCAGCAGCAGGGCAGGCAGGGTAAAGGCGATTCCCGCCGCGATGGACTCGCCGGCGGAGCCCGTCGTCTGCACGAGGTTGTTCTGGAGGATCGTTGCCGGATCGGCGCGCATGGCGCGCGAGATGTAGCGGAAGATCGTGATGGACAGCACCGCGATGGGAATCGAGGCACTGACGGTGAGGCTGACCTTCAGGGCGAGGTAGATACTCGAGGCCGCGAAGACGAGGCCGAGCAGGACGCCGAGCACCAGCGCGCCAATGCTGAATTCCTTTGGCGATTCGCTCGGCGAGACATACGGAGTGAACGTCGGTTCGGTCATGCGCTCATGGGTGTGTGATCAACCCAATATGCGCACCGTTCCGGTGATGACAAGAAACAGACGTTCGGTATGACGACGTGGCTGGCCTAATGAGGGCCGTCATACCGAAACATGCCCTATCGCGGCTTTGCCCCGCGCTCGCGTGCAACCCGCTCGCCACCGGATCGTGGCTGTGACTGCTGGGCCGGTGCTCGTGGCGCTTCCCGCACCTCACGTGGCGCGCTCTGCGGCTGGGCTTCCGCCTGCCGCGGCTGTGCGGAGCGTGCGTTGGGAATTGGCGTGGGGTTGGGCCGCGTATACTCGGTTGCCTGCGTCAGTCGGCGCTCGGGTGTCTGCGTCTCCTCGTGGGCCGTGCGCGGTTGGACATACCCGCCCGGCGTGGCCGTGCCATGCGGGCGCGAATCACCACGCGAGCCGTAATGCGTTATGACCGGCGGATAGTGGTAGATGGGCGGGCCGGGACGATAGTTCCACGGACGGCTCCATCCCGGATAGCTCGCGACCACGCGGTGCGAGGTCCAGTAGAAGCCCGTTGACCGCCAACCCCATGGGTCGTACCACATGCCCAGGCGCACGCCGTAGCCCAGGTAGATGGCCGACGACACGAGGTAGTGCGGACGCGGGGCGTAGTAGACCACGAGGGGATCGTAGTACGGCACCACGATGTATTCCGGGTTCATCGGAACGATCTCGATGGCCGGCGCCTGCGTTACGCGATAGTGCTCATTCGACTGGAGGTAGCCGTACTTCTGCGCCTGCACGCGCATGCGCTGCACGGCGTCCATCACGTCGGCGTGCTGCGTCTTGAACGCGTCGCCGATTTCGGCGGTCCAGGGAATGGCGTTCGCCATCATCTGGAGCACGGTCGGAAACGCCACGAGCGCCTGGACACTCGGGTCGAACGCCACACGCTCGGCGGCAAGTGCATCGACGAGCTGGGGGCCCGAGAGACCGCGATGGTTGTCGACCCATTGCTGCGCCTGGGGAATCTCCTGCGAGTACGCCGCCGCCGAGAGCACCTGGGCGAGCAACGGGTCAGGGTAGAGCGCGATGGGCGAGACGATGCGGTCGAGCTCCGCGGCCGGATAGCTGCGCGGCGTATCGGCCGGCGCCAGGGCGGCAGCAGGTGGCGGGGTCACGACTGGCAGGGGTGCGCCGGTCAGGACCTGCGCTGATCCCCGCTGTGGAACCGCGGCGCTGAATGCCAGCGCGACTGCGAGAACGGTGGGCTTCCTCATTTCATTTCCCCACATGGTGTGCGCGGCTGGGACGGCAACGTCTCAAAACGCGGACGGTGATTTTCACCAAAAGTGGACACTCCTTCTGCTGGCCAATTCGCTAAGTCGTTGTAGAACATGGCGAACGCGAACCAAGGCGGGCGGAAGTGTGATTCCATGCTGCATGGAGAATGCCGACAATTTTGTATCCTGTCCATCGCGTGAGCAGACCCGCCGCAAGGACAGTCCGTGACAACCTTGCTCCCCACGCGTAAATCTGATCATGCCACAGATCAGAATACAGGTGTGCCTCGCGGCGCTGTTGACGCTTGCGGGCAATGCGTACGCACAAACGAGCGCCCCCATCACCAACATCCACTACGATGTCACCGTCACCAGGGCCGCGCTGGAGACGCGACGGCTTCCCGTCACCACCACCTTCGACGTGGCCGATACGGGAACCGTGCTGCTGTCACTGCCGGCATGGACCCCCGGTGCCTACGAGATCTCGAACTTTGCCAAATGGGTGAGCGCATTCGCCGTAACGGAGAATGACGCACCGCTGCGGTGGGACAAGCTCGACTTCGACACCTGGCGCATTCGTCCCACCAGGGCCGGACGCGTCACGGTGACCTTCGAATACGCGGCAGACACGCTCGACAACGCCATGGCATGGTCGCATCCGGACTTCGCGCTATTCAATGGCACGAATGTCTTCATGTATGCCGAGGGACGTCCGCTGGAGTTCGCGGCCACGGTGGCGATTCGCACCGAGCCGGACTTTCTCGTTGCCACAGGGCTCACGTCGGCGGGCGTGAAAACGTACGGGGCAACGAACTACCACGACCTCGTGGACATGCCGTTTTTCGTGGGCAGGTTCGACCTCGACAGCGCCATTATTTCCGGCAAGACAGTCCGCTACGCGACGTATCCAATGGGGAGCGTCAGCGGCAAGGCACGTGCCGATGCGTGGTCGCAGCTCAAACGGCTCATTCCCGTGGAGGTGAATGTCTTTGGAGAAGCGCCGTGGGCCAATTACACGGTAATGCAGATTGCGGATTCCACGTATCAGGGTGCGAGTGGGCTCGAGCATCAGAGCTCGCATGTGGACGTGGTGTCGCCACAGGCGATCGGCACCGATTTCATGCCCTCGCTGTATGCGCACGAGATCTTTCACTCGTGGAACGTGAAGCGCCTTCGCCCGGCGGATCTCGTGCCGTACCGGTATGACCGCCCGCAACCCACCACGTGGCTCTGGGTGAGCGAAGGCATCACCGACTACTATGCCGACCTGGCGGAAGTGCGCGGCGGCATCGTGGACAACGCCGGCTTCTACGCACTGACGGCTGGCAAGATCGCCGAGATCGCGACCACGGTTCCGTTTGCGCTGGAGGATGCGTCGCTCAACACATGGATCCATCCCACGGACGGCACGGGGTACAGCTACTATCCCAAAGGCTCGCTCGCGGGCTTCATGCTCGACATCATCATTCGCGACGCGAGTGCGAACACCAGGTCGCTCGATACGGTGATGCGCGAGCTGTACGAGACGACATTCAAGAAGGGCAGGGGATTCTCGCACGACGACTTCTGGGCGAGTGTGAGCAAGGCGGCCGGCGGCAAGCCAATGTCGGAGTTCGAGCGGTCGTACGTGGATGGACGCGAGGCATATCCCTGGGTCGCCACGTTAAAGCTCGCCGGATTGAAGATTGTGGCAGACAGCACGCCGCGCATCGGCGTGACCACGGCGAATGATCCGTCGGGCGCCATTCGCGTGATGAAGATCGACAAGGGCAGCACCGCCGCCGCGGCCGGCGTTCGTGAGGGCGATGTCATGGTGAGCGTGGGCGACATCAATGTCACGGACCAGGATTTTGGCGCGAAGTTTCGCCTGCGCTATGCAGGGCGGCCGAGTGGCACGCCGCTGCCGATCATCGTGAAGCGCGGCGCGGACACCACCACGCTGCAGGCTGCGTTAGCCTACGGCGCCTCGGCGCCGCGTATCGCGGAAGACGCTGCGGCGCCGGCTGCCGCAGTGCGTGTCCGGAATGGAATTCTTCGCGGCGTTTTGGACAAATAGTCCGTAGTGACAGCGCCAGGCTGCCAATTTGTTGTCGTCCTGAGCGCAGCGAAGGACCTGTTTTTCTCGCAGGCGAAGAGCAGGTCCCTCGCTGCGCTCAAGACGACGAGTTCACCCAGGAACCCACCACATGTTGAAATCCATTTTCACCGCCGCGCTGCTGCTCCCCATTGCGTTGCAGGCGCAGACCGCAACCATCGCATCCAGGACCGCCGGCTTCGAGAGGCGCGATGGATTCGTACCGCTGTATCTCGACGCAAAGCAGGGCAAGCTCTACATCGAGCTGCCGCAGGGCACCACGCGGGCGCTGTTCTGGACGAGCCTCGCCACCGGCTTCGGCTCCAATCCCATCGGACTCGATCGCGGCGCAAGCGGCGGCAGCCAGGTGGTGCGCTTTGATCACGAGGGCGAGCGTGTGCTCATGGTGTTCGAGAACAGCGGTTTCCGCACGTCGCTCGACAACGCCGCACACCGGCGCAGCGTGGACGAGGCCTTTCCCTCCAGCACCGTGGCCTCGCTTCCCGTGATTGCTGAAGAAGGCGGGCGCACCCTCGTGGATTTCACCGACGTCGCCTACCGCGACTGGAACGACATTAGCGGCTCGTTCACCCGGCAAAATCAGGGCGCATATGCAGTTGCGCGCGACCGGTCATTCATCGATCGCGAGCACACAAAATCATACGCGGGCAACACGGAGATCGACGTCGCGCTCACCTTCGCGACCGCGGCGCGCGGTGGTGGTATTGCCGGCAGGATCGTGCCCGATGCACGCGCGTTCACGATGCGACAGCATCTCTCGATCGTGCCCTTGCCCGATGCCGCATATCGCCCGCGCCAGCTCGACCCGCGCACCGGCTTCTTCGGCATCACGTTCAAGGATTATGGACAGCCCATTCAGAACGCGCTGGAACAGCACTGGATCTCGCGCCACCGGCTCGAGCGCACGAACCCCACTGATCCACGCTCGCCCATCAAGAACCCCATTCACTACTACATCGACCCGGGCATTCCCGAGCCAATGAAGCAGGCAACGCTTCAAGGGGTGCAGTTCTGGACGGAGGCGTTCAACCGCGCCGGATTGCAAGGCGGGTTCGTTGCGGAGTTTCTGCCTGATGGCGCCGATCCGATGGACGCACGCTATAACATCGTCCAATGGGAGAATCGGAACGAGCGTGGCTGGTCCGTTGGCGGCTCGCTTGGTGATCCACGCACCGGTGAGATTCTCAAGGGCATGGCGCGTCTCGATTCGCATCGCGCCCGCACGGATTACAACATCTACGCGGCACTCATGGGTGCCGATGCAGCGTCCGCAGACACCCAATTCGTGCTCTCTCGCGTGCGACAGGTGAGCGCCCACGAAGTCGGCCACACACTCGGCATGGCACACAACTACATCGCCAGCACGAGTGAGCGGTCGTCGGTCATGGATTATCCGGCGCCACGCGTGCGGCTCTCTCCGTCCGGAGACATCGACATCGCGAAGGCGTATGCAACGGGTCCCGGCGACTTCGACGTCTGGGCCGTGCGTTGGGCGTACGGAATTTTTCCGGCGGCAAGTGAGCGCGATTCGCTGGCCGCAATCGTCGCCGAAGGACTGAAGAAGGGGTACATGTTTCTCAGCGATGCGGATGCGCGGCCGGAGTTTGCGAGCGATCCGCGTACAACGCTCTGGGACGATGCGGCGACACCGTATGAATTCCTGAAGCACCAGACGGATGTGCGCCGCGTTGCCATGTCGCGATTCGGCCTGCGCAACATCCGCGTTGGCGAGCCCGTCGCCACGCTCGAGGAGCGGTTCGTACCGTTGTACTTCTGGCACCGCTTCGCGCTGAATGGTGTGGCTAAGACGATTGGCGGAATGATCTACCAGAACGCCGTCCGCGGCGACGGCCAGCTCGCGACGCACCCTATCGAGGGAAAGCAGCAGCGGGCCGCGTTGACGCAGCTGCTCGCGGAGCTGCAGCCCGGCGAGCTGGCCATTCCCGATACGGTCATCTCGCTGCTTGGGCCGCGTCCGGCCGGCTACAACGGTCCGGTGAACAACAGCAACAGTCCGGTGAACGAGCTGTTCAATGGCCGCGCCGATCCTGCCTTCGACGAGCTGTCCGCGGCGCGCACACTCGCGCAGATGATCGTGGACGGCATCCTTCAACGCGAGCGTGCCGCGCGCCTCGTGGTATTCGCGAGTCGCGGGGCCAATATGCTCACGCTCGGTGAGACGATCGATTCACTCGTGGCGCGCACGTGGGATGCGCCGGCCGACAAGTCTGCAAAGCTCGCCGCCATTCGTCGTGTGACGCAGCGTGCGCTGGCAGATCGGCTGCTGGTCCTGGCGGCGGATGCGGAGGCGTTGCCCGAAGTTCGTGCGGTGGCGGAGTATGAGATTGGACGGTTGCGTGCAGTGGCCGCCCGGCGCGCATCCGCTGGCGACGTGATGAACAAGGCGCATTGGTCATTGATCGCTGGTGACTTTGCGCGCTGGATTGATCGTCGTGAGTTGCCAAAGCCGAGTCCGGCACCGGCGTCACCGCCCGGCGATCCGTTTGGCACACCGTAGTGCGCCTACCTCGATAGAAGCGAACGAAGCGAAAGACCTGCTCGAAGTTAGCTTTCCCGGTACGCAAACCAAACTCAAATGCGAATCGCAAAACTCGGCGTCGTCGGCGCGGGCACGATGGGCAGCGGAATTGCCGCACTGGCTGCATCGGCCGGAATTCCCGTGGTGCTCCTCGATATCGCCGGCCCGGATGCAGACAGGAATGCGCCCGCCAAGGCCGGTCTCGAGCGCGCAAGAAAGGCGCGGCCCGCCGCCTTCATGGATCCTGCTCGCGCGTCGCTCATCACACTCGGCAACCTCGATGAATCGCTCGAGCTGCTCGCCAGCTGCGACCTGATCCTCGAGGCCATCATCGAGCAGCCCGCACCCAAGCAGGCGCTCTATGCGCGCCTCGAGCCGCTGCTGAAGCCAACGGCGGTCATCGCGTCGAATACCTCGGGCATCCCCATGAAGGTGCTCGTGGAGGGTCGGAGCCCCGCGTTCAGGAAACAGTTCCTCGGCATGCACTTCTTCAATCCGCCGCGCTACCTGCACCTGCTCGAGCTCATCCCAACGGCCGAGACCTCGCCCGAAGCGCTCGATGCCACGCGACGGTTCAGCGAAGTGGTGCTCGGCAAAGGCATCGTGATCGCCAGGGACGTTCCCGGATTCGTCGCCAACCGCCTCGGCGTATACGGCATGGTCGCGGCAATGAAGGGGTTGATGGAGTCCGGCCTCTCCATCGATGAAGTCGACGCGCTCACCGGACCACTATTGGGCCGCGCCAGGAGTGCCACCTTTCGCACGGCGGACATTACCGGACTCGATGTGCTGCTGCACGTGTCCCAGGGGTTGAGTGCGAGCACCGGCGAAGATTTCAGCATGCCGGACTGGGTGGTGAAGCTCGCAGCAAGCGGCCGCCTCGGCGACAAGACCGGCGGCGGCTTCTACAAGAAAGTAGGCAAGGACATCACCACGCTCGATTGGAAGACCCTCGAGTACGTGCCGCAGCAAAAGATCGACGATCCCGCACTCGCCGAGCTGGGCAGGACGCCGCTGGAACAGCGTCTTCCCATGGCCGCGAAGCTGCCGGGCAAGTACGGCGAGTTCGTGCGGAACTATCTGCTCCGCATGTCGCACTATGTCCTGAAGACAACGCCGGCCATTGCCTACGATCTGGTCTCGGTAGATCGGGCCATCGAATGGGGCTACGCGTGGGAAGCGGGGCCGTTTCAGCAGATGGACGTGCTCGGCCACGATTTCCTGCGTGAGGGGTTTACGCGGCTCGGGCTCGACATCCCACCTCTGCTCGATGCAGCAAGGGACGGCGCGTTCTTCCAGGCAAGTGATGATGGCTGGACATATCCTGATGACGCGGGGCGTTATGCTCCCGTGCCGCCGGTGCCGGGCCAGATCTCGCTCCAGATTGTGCGGTCGAAAAAGGGCCTCGTCGTGGAAGCGACGAAGGATGCAAACCTCCTGGATCTTGGCGATGGCGTGCTGCTGCTCGAGGCACGCAGCAAGATGAACACGATGGGCGCGGGCGTGCTGTCGATGCTTCGCAAGGGACTCGACACGGTGGCGAGCGGGAAGTACGTGGGCCTCGTCATCGGCAATGACGACGCGCGCGCCTACAGCGCCGGCGCGGATCTCGGCGCCGTGGTGGCGCAGACCCAGGCTGGCGATTGGAAAGGGCTCGACGAAATGGTGCGATATTTCCAGGAAGGCGCGCAGCTCGTGCGCCGTGCGCCATTTCCCGTCGTGGCCGCGCCATTCGGGTTGACGCTCGGCGGCGGCTGCGAGTATGCGCTGCACTGCGATCGCATTCAGGCGCACGCCGAGCTGTACATGGGGCTCGTGGAGGCCGGCGTGGGCCTCATTCCCGCTGGCGGCGGCACCAAGGAGCTGCTGTTCCGCTTTACGGAAACACTGTCGACGTATGACGAAGCCGACTCGTTCGAGGCGGTGAAGCGCGCATTCAAGCTCATCGCCATGGCGACGACGAGCACCAGTGCGCTCGAGGCGCGCAACCTCGGGTTCCTGCGTCCCGTTGCAGACCGCATCACCATGAACCGCGACCGTCTCATTGCCGACGCGAAGGCCCGGGTGCTCGACCTCGCGCCCGATTACGTCGCGCCGATTCCGCGCACGATCACCGCACTCGGCAAGGATGCGCTGGGCAACCTGCTCTATGCCGGATGGGCAATGCATGAGGGTGGCACGATCACCGATCACGAAGTCCGCATTGCGCGTGAGCTTGCCTACGTGCTCTGCGGCGGCGACGGCCCGCCACGCGTCGTGGGCGAGCAGGACATCCTGGATCTCGAGCGCGAAGCCTTCCTCAAGCTGCTTGGAACGAAAGAAACACAGGAACGGATTGTTTACACGTTGAAGACAGGCAAGCCACTCAGGAACTAGACCAATCGTCGTCCTGAGCGAAGCGAGGAGAACACAGGCCACCATCAGGTATCAAAATGTCCAATACCGACGAAGTCGTCATCGTATCCGCCGTACGCTCGGCGGTTGCAAAGGGAAAGAAGGACGGCGCTCTCGCCGCCACGCACCCCATCGAGCTCTCCGCGCTGCTCATGAAGGAAGCGGTCGAGCGGGCCGGAGTTGATCCGGCCACGATCGACGACATCGCGTGGGGATGTGCGATGCCGGAAGCGTCGCAGGGGTTGAACGTCGCGCGGCTGAGCGCATTGCGGGCTGGCTTTCCCGTGGAAGTGCCCGCGCAAACGATCAATCGCTTCTGCTCGTCAGGGTTGCAGACCGTTGCCAACGGGGCAATGCAGATCATGAGCGGCATGGCCGACGTGGTGCTCGCAGGTGGCATCGAGATGATGAGCCAGGTGCCGATGTCCGGGTACCATGCACGCCTCGATCCCGAGGCCATGGAATCGTACATCGGCATGGGCTTTACCGCCGAGCGTGTGGCGACGCGCTGGAACGTGAGTCGGGCGGAGCAGGATGCGTGGGCGCTGCGCAGCCAGCAGCGCGCGGCGGCGGCCATATCCAAGGGCGCGTTTGACCGTCAGATTGTTTCTGTGCCTGTGGAGCGTGTTACATGGCATGGCACCGAGAAGCAGGTCCAATTGCTTGCCTTCGCGAAGGACGAGCTGGTGCGCGCAGATACGTCGGCCGAAGGGCTGGCCAAGCTGCGGCCGGCGTTCAAGGCGAACGGAACGGTCACGGCCGGTAACGCGAGTCCCTACTCCGACGGTGCCGCCGCCGTATTGCTCATGCGTCGCTCGGCGGCTGAGGCAAAGGGCATTGCACCGCTCGCACGGTTCGTGAGCTTTGCCGTGGCTGGCGTCGATCCGGACATCATGGGTATCGGGCCCATCAAGGCCGTGCCCAAGGCGTTAGCGCGTGCGGGAATGGCCATCGGCGACATGGATCTCATCGAGTTCAACGAGGCATTTGCCGCGCAGGTCATCGCGGTGATGCGCGATCTTGGCATGCCCGAAGAAAAAGTCAACGTCAACGGAGGCGCCATTGCCCTTGGCCACCCGTTGGGCGCCACAGGGGCAAAGCTCACCACGCAGCTCGTCCATGAGCTGGGACAGCGCGGTGGTGGCCACGGCCTCGTGACCATGTGCATTGGCGGCGGCATGGGGGCGGCCGGCATCTTCGAGGTGTACCCGGCCGCTGCATAATGCTGAGGACTATGAACGCTCCGCCACCACCACCGCCTGAATCCACAGGTCCTTGGCGCCGAAATCATACGACGTGAGCGTAAACCCGCCATCGTGAAAGATTCGCTCCGCCATTGCACGCGAGGTAAGCAGGGAGATCTCCGCCGGGTGCAGCTCCGTGGTGCTTCCCGACCGCGCCAGCAGCGTGTGCACGATGCCCAGCACGAACACGCTCGTGGCACGGGCATGTGGCCAGAACAGCACGACCTTGCCGCCGGGCCGGAGCACGCGCCGCGCCTCAGAGAGAATTCGCGCTATCTGTCCATCCGTAAAGTGTTCGACGACGCCGAGGCTGTAGTAGCCGTCAAAGGTGGCGTCGTCGTGCGGGAGCGCGAGGATATCGCCATGCTCGATACGTGATACCGAGGGATTGTTCGCATGATAGAGACGAATCGCATCGGCGGAGATGTCCAGCGCCGTAACGCGCATGTGCTCATGCAGCCCCTGGTCCACCTGCCCACCGCCGCAGCCGGCATGAAGCAGCCGGGCGCCGCGGGCGAACTGGCTGCGCAACACACGATGCAGGCGCGGGCGGATGAACAGCCGGCGGTACAGCGAGGCAATCACCGCGTACGTACGCCTGCTCATTACCTGCGAGCGCTGCCAATACGGCCCCCAGTTCTGCGGGTCGTGCAGCTCCGGCCGGACCGCCGCCGGTGGAATCCGGAGATGAAACAATGCCGGCGTGGTGCGATAGGTGCGTGACACCCCCAGCATGATGCGAACGCTCTGCAGCGCCGCGTCCAGCGTCATCTTCGAATGTCCGTACGTCCGCGCAGGGAGCACGATGGGAATTTCCCGGATGTGAAACGCGTTCTTGTGCAGGATGAACAGGCTCTCGAAGAAGAACGAGTAGCTCCTGGACTGCACGAGCGAGAAGGTTTCCGCGGGAATGCGATCGAGACGGTAGGCGCGAAAGGCGCCCGTGGCATCATAGGGAATGCCGAGCACCATGCGCGTGAGCACATGTCCCATGCCCGTCATCATCCTGCGGTAGAAATTCCAGCCGGGGAGACTATGCATCGTGGTCCAGCGCGATCCCACAACCACGTCCGCCGTCTCGGATTCGCGCAGGAAATCCGGGATGTCCTCCGGGCTGTGGCTGAAGTCGCAGTCGAGGGTGACGAGCCGCTGGTACCCACCCTCGTAGGCCGCCGCGATGCCGTCCAGGTGCGCGCTGCCGATGCCGTTCTTGCCGGAGCGGTGACGGACCGAGAGCCGGGGATGTCTGGCGCTCAGCTCGTCGAGCAGCGCACCAGTGCCGTCTGGCGAATTGTCGTCGATGAAAAGGACGTCGGCATCGAGCCCGAGCGCCATGATTGCCTCGACCATGCGCGGAGCGTTGTCCCGCTCGTTGTAGGTGGGGACCATCACGAGCGTCTTCAACGCCGTTCGGGCCATTACGTCGATGACTCGACGATGGAAATGGCCGGCAGTGGAAAGATCAATTTTCCGCCGCGCGCGAGATGCGCCGCTTCGCGCTGAATGAGATTCTCGCGGAAATGCCAGGGCATCACGAGAAAGTAGTCGGGGGCACGGGCATGCGCGTCCGCTTCGGACACAATCGGAATGTGCGTTCCAGGCGTAAAGGCCCCGAACTTGTCCGGGTTCACCTCGGCGATGGCGGGAATGTCCGTCGCGGTGAGCCCGCAGTATTGCAGAATGACGTTGCCTTTCGTGGACGCGCCGTACCCAAGCACCGTCGCGCCCGACGCTCGCAGTGCGGCCAGGGTGCTCATCAGCTCATCGCGGTGCGCCACGACACGATCGCGAAAGGCGAGATACGGCGCCATGGTGTCGAGCTGCGAGTCACGCTCGAATGCGACGAGCGCATCGATCGCGCCCTGATTGGCGACGTGACTGGAATGCTCATGCGCAGCGGTGACGGAGAAGCTGCCGCCATTCACGTCATTGCGCTGGACGTCGATGACACGCAAGCCGCAGCGGCTGAGCATCCAGTCGATCTGCGCCAGCGCGTAGTACTCCAGGTGCTCGTGACAGATGGTGTCGTACGCGTTCTGCGTGAGCATCGTGGGGAGGTAGCTCTGCTCGAAGTACCAGATGCCATCGGGCGCGAGCACCGCGGCAATGTCACGCACGAACGCCATGGGATCATCGAGGTCGTAGAACATCGCAATCGATGTGATGACCTGGGCCCGCTCGTCGCCGTACTCCTTGCGAAAGGTGGCCGCGGAAAAGAAATCGGCCACGGCGTTGATGCCCGGTGCGTAGAACTCGCGGTACTTCGCAATGGTGGGGTCCATGCCCACTCTCCGTGCCGCGGCCGGCATGTTGGAGAGCAGGGTGCCGTCGTTGCTGCCGATGTCCAGGACGATCGCGTCATCGGCGACGCCATATGTGTCGATGATACCGCGAACGGTGCGCGCCAGATGCCGCACCATCGTCTGGTTGAGGCCCGAGCGATATCCGTAGTTCGTCCCGTACATCTCGTTGGAGTCGTACGTGTGCCGCAGTTGCACGAGCCCACAGGCATCCGTGCCAAGGCACTTCACGAGATCCAGCGGACCAGACGTCACCCGCTCGTCAACAGCGCGGGGAAACACACCGGTCAGGTATTGTGTGCCGAGCGACAGGATGGGCTCGAGACGCGTATTCGCGCAGCAACGGCACGCGGAGATTTCCTTCGGCGTCATGGACGGTGCTCCACTGTGGGTGTACCCGCGGCGTGCAGCCGCTGCTGCAACAGGTTCGACCCGAACACGGAATTGATGGACGCATTGCCCACGTGCACGGCGAACACCTCCCACTGAAACGGGTACGGCTCGGGATGAAAGCGATAGTCGGTCACGAAATATTCAGCCTCTTCGGGAGTGCGCACGAGCGTGATGCGTGCCCGGTCGCGCGGGCGGAGCATGGCCGTGTTGATGCGGCCTGGATACGTGCTGGTGTAGACGAGAATGTGGGAGCCGGTGTCCGAACGCACGATGTACTCGAGTGACTTTCGGTAGGACAGACCCCAGTAATCGAGCTCGAACCGCTGCTTGATCTCCTGCATGTCACGGCCGGCGAACCGGTTGAAGTACAGCTGTTCATACGGGTGGTTGCGCACCATGAACACGAGGGACGGGGCCAGGCAGAGAAACAGGGCAATGGTCAGTATCGTCGGGACCGCACGCGTTCTCGACTCACCCGCCATTTCGTTCACATACGAAGCAATCGCTTCCATGCCAGTGGCAGCCAGGTATACCAGAGCGGGATACACGAAGTACAGATGCCGCCATCCGTCATACATGATTGGCTTGAGCACCACGCAGCCCAGCACCGGCAGGAAGAACCAGGCGAGCACGATCGCGTCGCGCTGGTCGCTGACGAGATACCGGCGCGGCTGCCTGGCAATTCGCGCGAGCGAAGATGCACAACCCACGAGGAACAGGGCCGTGATGACGAGCGGTGTGGTGATGAGGATCCACGTGGGCACATAATCCCATGGGAGCAACGTCGCGGGAATGGCCTCCCCGCGAAAGAGATCGGACCTCCCATAGGGATTCGTCGTCGTCCCGATCACGGCGTCGCTCACGATGTGCAGGAAGTCGATCCTGAGCACCGGCCAGACCAGCGGTAGCAGTGCAAGCACCGCCATGCCATAGCCTGCCAGCAGCCAGAACGTGCGCCAGGCCGGCCGGCGTGCGAGTGCGCTCACGCCGGTGAGCACCATCGCAAAACCGCCAAGAATTCGTGCGCCCAGCAGTACCAGCGTTGCCACGACATGCAGCAGCATCGCACGCCAGTGCGGACGCTCGAGCACCATGTCGAGCGTCAGCATGGTGGCCACGAACATCGCCAGGAACGAGATGTCCTTGACGTTGTAGAACGAGTGCGCGAACAGCTGGGGGGTCGTTGCCAGGCAGATGCACGCGAGCAGTGAAATGCCGGGTCCGAAGCGCCGCCGGCAGAGCCGGTGAAAGCAGATCACGCCGGCGAAGAACACCAGAAAGGTGAGCAGGTGCCTTATGAAGAAGATGCCCCGGATGTCCATGGGCTGGACCATCTTTTCCACGCGAACGAGCAGGTTCTCGAAGAACGGCCCGAATCGCTCGTACGAAGGGCCACTCGCGGTACGAACGGAATCGAGCGTGCGCAAATCCGGCACGCGATGCTCCACGTTCATGAGCCCGAACTGCCTCGTCGGGATCTCGTCCCACGACAGTCCGTAATCCTGAAAGACCAGCAGCCCCACGATGAGGAACGCAGCAAAGAACGCGAACGTCGCGGCGGCGAGCGCTCGTGAGGAGGTGCGAGTGGCCATTGAGTCGTGCGGCGAGGTGCTGGTGGCGACGTGCTGGTGGCGAGTACAGAGGTACGGCTAACGCCCGATGCCGTCGTATGGCAGCATGGTGGGCAACGAATCGCTTGCGTGCTGGCGGGGACCAAACCGGTACCACGTGCGATCGCCAAATCTCGAGCGGAGCACCTCGTTGTGCGCGCCAAGATCGAGGACGTAGACCACGTTCCCGCCAACATGTCCGCTCGAATCAATCGTGTTCGCGGGAAAGAACGGAGCAAACGACGCCGAGCCCGCATCATCCTGACGAACATCTCGGGCGCAGGTCTCAGGTTCGGGCGCCTTTGGGTCAACCGAAAGGGCAGTCCGGACCACCCGGTCCCGCCGGCCCTCGAGCCGCGCGGGCCGAAGCGCCTCCTCGGCCTCGATGGCAATGCTCACGGCGCACGACGGCGCCGACACCATGAGCCGTGCGGCATCGCCTCGGCTGAGTCCCAGGCTCCATAGGTAGTGGAGATTCCGTGCCTCCCGGCCTTCGTTCACGAAAACGAGGGCATGGCGCAGGTGGCTTGCGCCGGCCACGGAATCGGCGTCGATGCGCAGAATTGGCGACGCGCGACGATACATGCGCACCCGTCCGGCGACCGTATCCCCCATGCCCCAGGCGAGCCACGCCATGAGCACACACACAGGCAGTGCATAGATGGCCACCAGCCGGGCGGCGCCGCGCGAGATGTCGGCCAGTACGAATGGTGCGCGCGCCGCGAGAATGACAATGGCCGGCAATGCCGTGAACAGAAAGCGCGGACCTCGAAACACACCGTCGTGCCAGTAGCAGGCGTAGGCCACGACCTGCGCGATTAACAACGCCAGGAGGAAATGATCCCACCGCGAGGGCCGCCGTAGGGCCACGAGCCCGGCAATAATGACTCCCACCGCCGGCAGCGGCCACTCGAACAACAGCACGTTCAACTGCAACAGATATTTGGACGCGAACAGCACCGCACGCATTGGCGTGTGCATCGTGCCATACGGATCGACATGAAAGCCGAGCTGGTGGGCGCTGCCATACAGCACTTCGTACCCCAGGCGAAACGGTGCGCCATTCGTCTCTGCGTTCGCATGGAACAGGATGGCGGCGGGAATCAACCCGGCCACCAGCTCCGCGCCAATGGACCAGAGCCGCGTGCGACTGCCCCGCAGCTGCGTCAGCTGCATGACCCCGATCACGCCCGCCACGACGAGCGCATCCAGCGGGCGAACCGTGAACGAAACGCCCGTCGCCAACCCAATCAATGCCGCGGAGACATTCGCCTCTCGCGGACGCTCGGCGTCGACCCAGCGGGCAAGCTGCGACATCGCGACCGCCGTGAGCCATAACACCGGCACGTGATTCATGAAGCTCGCACTCATGAACAGCGCGAACGGGCTGAGTGCGAGCAGCGCCGCCGTTGCACGCGCCACGGGCTCGCCATACGCGCGCCGCGCGAATGAATGCACCGAGACCACGCTCAAGGCGAGCAGAATCGGGTTGAGCAACCACGCCGCACCCAGTGCCACGCCAACGGCCAGAAACGCCGGGCCGCCAACGGGGAAATGCGAGTACCACCGCTTTACGTCGATCATCGTGTCCATCCCGAAAAACTCGGGGTTGGGATCGACAGGGAGCGACAGCCGCCCGCTCAGCAGGATCTTTGCATGGAACAGTTGGGCGACTTCGTCGGCGTTATGAGGCTGCCGCCCGAAACAGATCATCGCGAATACGGCCGATGCCGCACACGCGAAGATGGCCGCCGCACCGACAAAGACCGGCGTTGGAATGCGCATGGCCCATTGGCTGGCCGCTTCCCACAGCCTGGCCAGGCGCTTCGGCTGCAGCCATGCGGCGACGAACAGCGCAACGAGCGTTGCTCCGCCAACGAACAGCCAGAACAGCGCTGCGTGGCGATACCACTGCACAGCCTCGCCGTCCGTGAGCTTGTTGGCGAGCGGGCACAGCCCGAACACGAACAGGAACAGCGCGGCGAGCGCAGGTGCCACCCGGCGGTGGGACACGCCTTACGGGATCATCCGGTACTTCTCCACGCGAAATTCGTCGCGCGCCGCTACGCCAGCGCTCCCCTGCTTCATCATTGCCTCGATCTCGGAAATCTCGCGCGGCAGCTGCGACACCCACTCCACGCCGTTCGTTGTGGCGATGTAATCGTCCTCGATGCGCACGCCAATGTTCTTGTACAACGTTACGGCGCTCCGCACCTTTGCCGCAAATTCGCGGTTGCGCGGCGTATCCGGAATTTCCTCGAGGATGTGCTCCCGCACATAGATGCCGGGCTCGATGGTGAACGCGCTGCCCGGCTGGATGGTTCCGGTGATGTCGAACTGCTCGGGGTCATGCACCTCGAGTCCGATGCCGTGGCCAAGGCCATGCATGTAGAACAGCCGGAATTGCTCGCACTGCCTTGGCGCCGCGCCACCTACGCAATCGTACGTGGCTCCGGGAAACTCGATAAGGCCGAGCCGGGTGAGGCCCGCGGTGATGACGCTGTTGGCGGCTTCGTTCATTAGGCGCGCCGGGTTGCCCACGGTGGCCTGACGTTCTGCCGCAGCCTGCGCATCACGCACGATCTGATATACGGCGCGCTGCTCAGGACTAAAGATGCCGCTCGCGGGCACCGTCCGGGTCACATCTGCCGCGTAGCCATGAAACGATGCACCGATGTCCATCACCACCAGATCGGTGGCGCCGATGAAGCGATCGTTCGCGTTGTAGTGGAGCGTCGTGGTGTTCGGACCCGAGCCCACGATACTGGAGAACGAGGGCCGGTCGGCGCCGTTGCGGCGGAACGTGTATTCGATTAATGCCTGCAGCTCGAACTCATTGAGTCCCGGCTTTACAGTGGGAATGACCTGCTTGTGCGCACGTACGGTGAGGTCGACCGCATTGCGAATCAACGTCAACTCCGCCGCGCTTTTCTTGCCGCGAAGTTGTTCCACCAGCTCGTTGACACTCGTGATCTTGAGGCCCGCATGCTTCCGGCGCACGCGATCGAGGAGCTGCTCGTCGGGGGTCCGCGCGGCAGTGGAGTCACCGGTACCGAAATCTCCCACCACGCTGAACTTCTGGCCCGTTGCCGCGAGTGAGTCGAGCACATTGGACAGGTCGTTCGTCGAACGGCCGCGAATGCCCGTGAGCGCGCCAACGCCGTCCACGCCTATGCGGGCGCCGGTCCACACTTCCCGGCTGGGCTGCTTTGGCTGCACGAACATCGTCGCGCCGCGCACCAGGCCGCCCTGCTTGATCATGATCAGCGCGGCGTCCGGCTCCTTGAACCCCGTCAGGTAATAGAACGAGGGGATCTGCTCGAACGTCAGATAATCCTGCGGCGGCTCATGACCGCCCAGCGCGACGAACACGCCGTCGCCCAACTTTGCCGCAAGATCCACCCGGCGGGCGGCAAACTCCTGCTGGGTCTGCGCGCCGAGCGCCAGGGGAACGAATGCGATGGCGAAAATAATGCGAACCTTCACGACACCTCCGTCAGGAAACTCTCAGCGTGCGGCGACACTGATCAGATACAGGAGCAGGCCCACGAGCCCACCCACCAATGTTCCGTTGATACGAATGAACTGCAGATCGCGGCCAATCTGCACCTCAATCTTCCGGGACGCGTCCGTCGCATCCCACCCTTCGACAGTCCTGGCGATCAATTCGGCGACCTCAGGGCGATATTGCTCCACGATGCCGAGGATGAGCTTTTCCACCGCCTGGTCCACGTCCCGCAAGAATGACTCGCTTGCGAGTGCACGTTCCGCGATGGCCCCAATGGCCCGCTCGAGCGGCTCGGGCGATGGCGCGTCCGGACCAGCGTACTTGGCGAGGGAAGTCTGTGCCGCGCCCAGCAGGGCATCCGACAGCTCGCCCACGGCAGGATGCTCGAGCAGCTTCTCCTTCATTGCCTCGGCGCGCGCAATGGTCTCCGGCGACGAATGCAGCTTGTCCACGAATCCGCGCAATGCGTGATCGAACTGTTCACGCAGCGGATGCTGCTCGTTGGTGGAGACCTCAGTGAGCGTGCGCTCGATGCCCACCACGATCTTCTGAAAGAGCTTGTCGTCGACGGCACCGGGAACCCACCACGGGCTCTCGCGTGTGATGCGCTCGCGAATGAGCTCCTTGTTGTCCTGCACGATGCGGCTCACGAGTGTCACGAGCTTGTCGAGCATCTCGTGATGACGGTCGTCGGTGGTCGCGAGCGAAAGCAGGTCGGCAAGAATGGGCGCGACGTGTGCCTTCCGAAGCTGCGACACGAGGGTCACGTGCACGGTGGCCTGCAGCTCCTCCCTGGGAATGGCCTCTGCGGCGCGGGCAACACCCCCCGCGATGGCCCGCGCCACTCGTTGCCGATGTTCAGGCTCCGACAGCCACGTTGCGGCGCGATGCCCCAATCGCATGCCGGCAAGCTGCCGCGCGATGACGTCCGTGGCCAGAAAATTATTCCCCACGAAATTGCCCAGGCTGCGTCCGATGCGGTCTTTCCGGTTCGCCACGATGGCCGTGTGCGGTATGGGCAGCCCCATGGGATGACGGAAGAGCGCCGTCACGGCAAACCAATCGGCAATACCGCCCACCATGGCAGCCTCGGCCGTGGCACGGACCAAGCCCATCCAGAACGGAGCAGTCGCCGGATTCCGGTGCGAGTACACGGCAGTGACCACGAACACCGCCGCAAACACCGCGAGCAGCGCAGTGGCCCGGCGCTGCATGATGGCGAATTGGCGCGCTTTCTCCGAATCGTCCTTGACGACGAGCATCCTAGACCAGCTGTCCGTCGCCGTTCTCCAGCGATCGCCACAGATACCAGCTCGCTACCGAGGCATACGGCCGCCACTTTTCTCCAATGCGCAGCACATCCTTGGGCGTTGGCCGCTTCTCGAGCCCGTACGCCTTGTGGATGGCGTTCTGCACACCCAGATCCAGCTCCGGCAGCACATCCGGACGGCCGAGGCGGAACATGAGAAACATCTGGACCGTCCAGCGTCCAATTCCCTTGACCTGGACCAGGTGCTCGATGATCGCATCGTCCGACAACCGGCCAAGGTGCGCCAGGGGAAGAGATCCGTCCGCAACCCGGGCCGAGAGGTCGCGAAGGTAGCCCATTTTCTGGCGCGACAGGCCGGCGCCGCGAAGGAGCTCGTCGGCTGCCGATAACACGAGCTCGGCCCTTGGGCGATTGGCGGGAAACAATGCGCGGAAGCGTCCATGAATGGTGGACGCCGCCTTGCCGGAGAGCTGTTGAAACACGATGGAACGGACGAGCGCATCGTAGTGCGTGCCCTTCCGGCTCGCTTCGAGACGACACGGCCCGACGCGCGCAATGACGCCGGCAAGCACGGGATCCACGCGCTTGAGGTGCGCGAGGGCAGGGCGGTGGTTTGCACTCATGCCGAAAAGTACCCACGCATGCAAAGGTCCGCAGTCGTCCCTACCTTTCTCCACATTCCACGCGAACCGCAAAATTGACCATGTCCCGCTTCCACCTCCGTCATCCACTCGCGCTGACACTCGCTTTTTCACTCGCGTGCTCGTCGGGTACGGCCACCACGCCACCTGCTCCGGCCGCGCCGGTGCTCCCCGCCGGTCCAACAACACTCCTCACGCGGCTCGGCGCCGACACACTCGTGCTCGAGCAGTACACGAGGACCGCCACGCACATGGACGGCATCATCATCGCCAGATCGCCGTTCACCACCATCTCTCGCTATTCGGTGGAGACGGCACAGAACGGCGCCGCAACGCAGGCGACCTTCAGCGTTACACGCGGCGACGGAAGCGCCATCGCGGGCGCGCTGCCTCTCGTGGTGCGGTACGGCGCGGATTCGGTGTATTTCACCAACAAGCGCGCGAGCGGCGACACGACCCGCGCCACTGTGGTAAAGGGTGAAGTGCTTCCCTACGCGAACAACTCGTATGGCCTCTACGAGCTGGCAATCGCGCGCATGAAGACGCTGGGCCGCGACAGTGCGGACTTTACCGTGGTCCCGCTCAACTTTGGCGCGCGCACCTTCAACGTCTTTCCAGTAAGAACATTTCCGGGCGACTCGGCGCGTATCACATGGTTCTCGCTGCCGCTGGTCGCACATTACGACCGCAAGGGCGGCTTCCAGGTGGTGGATGCAAGCAGGACCACGGTAAAGGTTCGCGCTGATCGCGTGGCCGGCGTCGACATGGCGGCAATGGCAAAAGCCTGGGCGGCCGCCGAAAAAACCGCGGGCGCGCTTGGTCTTGCGTCCACGCGCGATACCGTGAGGGCAACCATAGGCGGCGCACACCTGTGGATCGATTACGGGCGGCCTGCGCTGCGCGGGCGCACTGTGTGGGTGAACGGTGTACTGGGCGACACGCTGTGGCGGGCCGGCGCAAATGCCGCCACGCAATTCAGGACCGACGTGGACGTGAACGTGGGTGGCACCCACGTGCCGCCGGGGACGTACACGCTCTGGGTGGCAGCCACGCCATCCGGATATCGCCTGGCGATCAACAAGCAGGCCGGCCAGTGGGGCACCGAGTATCACGCCGAGCGTGACCTGGCGCGGGTGGCGATGCGTGAGTCTGCCGTGGCTGCGCCGGCGGAGCATTTCACCATCACCGTGTCGGGCGGCGCGCTCCACATGACGTGGGGCACGAAGCAGTTGAGCGTGCCGGTCACGGCGCGGTGACGAGCGTATCGTGAGCAAGTTCCTCAACTACTTCCTGAAAGGGATCGTCTTTCTCGCGCCGCTCGCGTTCACGGTCTACATCTGCGTGCGCGTCTTCACGACCATCGACGGATGGCTCGGCATCCCGTATCCGGGTGCCGGGTTTCTTGCGACCATCGCGTTCATCACCGGCTTTGGATTCGTCGCGCAGAATTTCCTGACGCGCCGTGCGCTCGGGCTCATCGAGAACCTGCTGAACCGGCTGCCCTTCGTGCGGCTTCTCTATTCGTCGACAAAGGACCTGCTCAATGCCTTCGTGGGCGAGCAGCGGCGCTTCGACAAACCGGTGCTGGTGAGCGTGTTTCCCGGCGGCGTTGTGCGGACGATCGGGTTCCTGACCCAGGAGTCATTGGCCGGCCTCGGGCTGTCCGAGCACGTGACGGTGTACATGCCGCAGTCCTACGGGTTTGCCGGGCAGCTGGTGATCGTGCCCGCGAGCGCGGTGAGCCCCATCAATGCAGATAGCGCCGATGTGATGGCGTTCATCGTGTCGGGCGGAGTGACGGCGGCGCCGGGAATCACCTCTGCGAGTTTGCAGAGGTCCTCGCTCACTCCCGGGAGCTCAGCTCCAACAGACCTTATGGTTGCGAAGGCCCCGCCGTGATTGCATCCGCCACCCGCTCACGCTGGTGGTCGTTTTTGCTGAACAGCAGCGCCAGCAGGTTGTCGTTCTGGATCACCGTCACCTCGCCGCGCATGCCCACCGGCTTGGTCTGGGGAATGAACTTCACCGTATCGAGCAAGGCGCCGGCCCGGTGGCGGCTGAGCGTGTCGCCGTAAATGTAGAGCGCCAGGCCGGCGTTGCCGATCATCAGCGTGATGGGAGTGCCCTCGATTTTTGGCAGGTCGCCGACCCCCTTTTCGGCCCTGGCCGGCGCCAACCCTGACTGGTCCAGGCGAATGCGGATCTGGCATTCCGTCCAGTGCCCGGTGCGAGCGCATGTGGGGCCCACGCTGGGCGCGGCCGTCGCGGTGTTTGCGGCCGTGGCCGCCGCCGTGTCGGCCGGAGGGGCCTTGGACCGCCCGCAGGCGGCGGCGAACACCGCAAGGGCCAGGGCGCGCCGCATCAGGACCACTGCATCCGGCTCCGCAGGGCGGTAACGTGGGCCGTGTGATGCCTGCCGTGCCACGAGTAGACGTTGAGCAGGGCGTCTACCGTCATCGGGCCGTTTTCCGGGTGGCTGAGCGTTCGGGCGAACGCGTCGTCCGGCGTTGCCTTCAGGAGTACCACGAGCCGCTCGTGCATGTTGTCCAGGAGATCAAGTGATACGAGGACGGGGAGGAATCTCGCGTCCTCCAGCTCCGCCCACTTTGCCTCCTCGTACGGCTTGATGGTCGGGTTGTCTTCCGTGAGCGCGAGACGGAAGCGCGCGTAGGCGTTCATGTGGCTGTCGGCCACGTGGTGCACGAGTTGACGTACGGTCCATCCGTCGGGTCTGTACGGTGTGTCCAACTGGCTGTCCGTGAGACCATGGACGGCGGCGCGAAGCTGGCGTGGTGCAGCGGCAATCGCGTCGATGGCAGCGCGGCGCTCGTCTGCGGTGAGAGACGTGGTGCGCTCGAGGCGGCCAATGGGGAACCGAAGGTCGGGCGCTGCGTTTGCGGGGCTGGACATGGGCGGGGCGAATGGACGGTTGGGATCGCGGACACCGGGACTCGCGGAAAGTATGCAAAAATATGCAATGGGACACGGCGAATGCGAGGCGCACAAAGAGTTGCACGTGGCGTGGGAGGACCTCCCGCATGGGGGGTGCCGCGCGTACGTTACAGTCGTGCACACGCGGATGATTGTGATATGACCGAGAAGAAGCGTCGCCCCGTGAAAAAACGTGGCGGCCCCGCTCACAAGTCTCCGTACTTTCTGCAGCCGGGAAAGCAGGGCGCTGTCATCGTCCTGCGCCGGCCTGCGGGCAATCGCATCGACCCCAAGCTCTGCGGCACCATGGCCAGCCGCGGCATGGCGCTCGCCCTTGTGAAGCAGCTCGAGAAAGCCGAGTCGGTGGTGAAGGACTTGTTTCTCGAGGCCACGGATGACGGCATCGAAGCGCTGGAAGCAGTGCTCGAGGCGTGTCGCGCGTCGGTGATCAAGCGCGGCGACGTCCCCGAGCCGGCGGCAAAGAGCCGAGGTCCTGGCGGGCCTGCCAAGAAGCGCGGCCGCAGTCGTCGTCGGGGGCCGGCACCTCGCCCGGGCGGTGCACCACCACGCACGCCCGAGCCGGCGGGCGGATCGGAAGACACGAGCGCCGCCTGACGCTTCGTCCGTTGTCCCGCACGTTCGTGGCGCGCGAAGGTGCGCCGGTCGTGCACTCCGTGGACACCGATATTTTTTACCACCGGTACTTTGGCCGCTGCATGCAGTGTGGCTTCTGTGCCGACTCGTGCTGCCAGCATGGCGTCGACGTCTCCGTCGTGGAGCGTGACCGGATCCTCGCGCGCGCGGCCGAAATTGCCCCTCTGGTGGCCACCCTTCCGGCGCACTGGTTCGAGACCGCCGTCGAGAAAGACGAAGACTTTCCCGGCGGCGCCGCGACCCGCACTACCGTGGTGGACGGCCGCTGCGTCTTTCTCCGGCGCGATGCACGCGGGTGCGTGCTGCACAGCCTCGCGCTCGAGAGCAACGCCGACTACCACGAGCTCAAGCCGATGGTGTCGTCGCTCTTTCCGGTAACCTTTGGCGGCGGGGAGCTGCTGTGCTCCGAGGAGCTGGTGGACGCCACGCTGATCTGCGCAGGCGAAGGGCAGACGGCGTACGAGATGGCGCGCGGAGAGCTGGAGTATTACTTCGGGCCGGAGCTCGTAGCCGAGCTGGACCAGCTCTCTGCACGGACTTGAACCGCGAAAATCTCAGCGCTCAATCAGCTCCGTCCTTCCTGATGACGGCAACGGGTCCACTCGCCCGCTTCTGCTCCTCCCGTAATGCCGTCAGAAATGCCGCCGGCCCGATGTCCGACGGCAACGTGCGCAGCACCCGCAGCGCATCCTCCTGCCGAACGTGAACGACAGCCGGAAAGCTGGAGGGATCGATGCCGATCCGCTCCAGCTCCGTTAACAGCTCCGCGAAGTTCCGCTCGTGGCTCATGGCAAGCTGTTCAAAGCGCAAACAGCTTGCCAATACATCAGGGCTTCAATGGAGGAGCGCTCGAGCCCCACACATTGTTGGACCGGTCGAGGTCAATCAACCGCTTGTCGGGATCGAGCTCGATGCGCGTCAGCGTCTTGCCGGTAAAGGTGTACTTGCGGGTGTACTGCGTGGTGTTGGTGCTCCACACCTCGCCAGGGTAGTCGTAATTCTCCACCGAACCGTCGCTGAACGTAAGGCGTGCGTGGATGGGCAGCACACCGCGCGCACGGTTGCCGTACACCACCGTGGCCGTGTGGGCATTGTTCGGCCCCGCGGCCACGGCCACGCTGTCGATGGCCTGGTCGAAGTGCGGATTTTCCTTGAACCACTCGCGCCAGAACCAGTCCAGGCGCTTGCCGCCCACGTCTTCCATGGTCCGATAAAAATCGGCCGGCGTGGGATGCTTGAATGCCCACCGCTCCGTGTACGTGCGGAACGCATCGTCGAACGCCGCCGGCCCCATGATCTCCTGCCGCAGGAGTTGCAGCCCCACACTCGGCTTCACATACGCGGCGAGTCCGAGCAGCCGCGGGTCGATGCGGTCCGGGTTGACGTCGATGGGCTTGTCGACGTTGCCCGTCATTGCACCTTCGACATACGTGCGCTCGCCCAGGGCGCGCGTCATCTGGTCGCCCTTTTCCGGGTAGCGGCGCGCTTCGCTGAACGTGTTGATGAAGGTGTTGAAGCCTTCGTCCTGCCACATGTACACCCGCTCGTTGGAGCCCACGATCATCGGGAACCAGTTATGCCCCGCCTCGTGCGTGATCACGTTGTAGAGATCGTACTTCTCCTGGCTCTTGGCCTCCATGATCAGCATGGGATACTCCATGCCGCTGATGGGACCTTCGATGGCGCTCATCTGCGGCCACGGATACTTGAACCAGCGGTCCGAGTATTCCTGAATGGACATGTGCACCATGTCCGCGGCGTCCTTCCACGGCTCCACGGCACTCGGCCGATAGTAGGCCTGGGTGATGATGCCGTTCCACGCGCTCGCGTCCCACAGGTAGTCCGGCGACGCCGCCCATGCCACGTCGCGCACGTTCTTCGCGCTGAACTTCCACGTCATCGTGGCGGCATTCGTCTTTGGACGCGCCGCGCCCGACTTGAGCTCGTCGGCGGTGATGATGGCAATGGGGGTGTCGGACTTTGCGGCCTTTGCCAGCCGCGCCATCTGTGTCGCCGTCAGCACGTCCTTCGCGTTCGTGAGCGTGCCGGTGCTCGCCACGGTGTAGCCCGAGGGCACCGTGATCTCGACCGTGTAATTGCCGTACTCGAGATAGAATTCGCCCTGTCCCAGGTATGGCTCCGTGTTCCAGCCGCGCACGTCGTCGTAGACGTTGACGCGCGGATACCACTGCGCGAGCTCGTACAGCGCGCCCTCGCGGCCCATGCGGTCTGCGCCATGCTCGGGAATGAGGAAGTGCCACGCAATGTCGAAGCTCGCCATCTTGCCAGGCGCGAGCGGCTCGGCGAGGTCGATCTTCATGACGGTGCCGTTGGGCCGGCGCTTCACCGCGACGCTCTTGCCGTTGAGAATCTGGTCGAAGCGCTCGATGACGTCGCCGCCCTCGAAGTTCAGCGCACCAAAGCGCGAGTCGGGCGGAAAGATGTACGAGTTGAGCGACTTGTCCTGGAACGCGTTCTGTTCCATCTGCATCCAGATGAACCTGAGCGTATCCGGAGAGTTGTTCGTGTAGCGGAACCTGAGCGAGCCGGTGAGCGTCTTCTTTGTGGTATCGAGCGACGTCTTGATGTCGTAGTCGGCGCGGTTCTGCCAGTACTTGGGGCCGGGTGCGCCGGATCCGGAGCGAAACAGATTCGCGCTGGGTAGCTCGAGGGGCGCGAAGAGGGAGGTGTCACCTACGCCGGTGCGATCGAAGCGCGGCTTTGCGACGGGCGCCTGTGCGGCGAGCGGCGCCGCGGCGACGAATGCGCCGACCAGCGTCCAGAAACGTGTCGTCATGGCTGATTGCTGAAGGAGAAGGTGGTACCGCATACTACCCCGGGAGTACGCGATGATCCAACTAAGAAATCATGCAATATGATGCAAGCGAGGGGCCGGCAACGCCGGCCCCTCGTGGACAACGGTGCACGGGTTGGACTCCTATCGCTCGGAGAGCGTCACCGATCCATTCTGCGTCGTTGCACGGAGTACCGTTCCGCCCCCATTGAGCGGCAGGCTCAACTGGCGGGTGATCCGGCCGCGAAAGGTCACCGGAAAGTCCGTGCTCACATGCCCGTTCACCGTGCCCGTCTCGATCGTCGCCGCATACTTGGACGGAATCCCCATCCGCACCGCACCATTCTGCGTCTGTGCCTCGAGCCCCGCACCCTCCCATTTGCCGCCGCTCAACTCCACGGTCAACGAGCCGTTTTGCGTGCGGGCGCGGACGTCCCCGCCCACTTCGCTCAGCACGACCGACCCGTTGGTGGTGCGAAGGTCCATCGTTCCGTTCACGCCGGCCACGTTGAGCGAGCCGTTGTTGGCGCCCAGGCGCAGGTCGAAGTGGCGGGGTACCATGATGAGGTAGCTCACCGACCAGTTTTCGCTGTCGCGGCCACGCCCACTCCAGCCGCGCGGGCCATCGGCGCGGAGGGTGTTTCCATCCATGCCGATCCGCACGTCCTTGAGCAGGTCGCGCGCGCTGCCGTCACTGCGTGCGTTGCCCTGGAGACGCGCAGTGACCTTCACGTCGCTACCATCCCAGCCCACGACCCGCACGCCGCCATTGGCCTGCCCATCCACTTCGATGAACCGGCCGGAAACCCGCACCGCAACGTCGCGCACCTCGCACGCTCGGCCCCGATCACGGTCGCCCCAGTTGTCGCGGCAGTTCTCGAGCCACCGGTCATCGCTGTCCGCGGTGCGTTGGGCGCGGGCGGGCAGGCAACCGCTGGCGACGGCGAGGGCGAGGAAGAGGATGCGGCGCATGAAATTTCTCCGTGTTGCGATGGGGGGGACGGTGATCTGGCCACTGACAGGTCCGCGGTCACTACAAAAAACAATTGCCATCCTTCAGGGCGAACCTCATCAAGCGGTGGTGTGACAGGCCCGCCCGGACAATGGTTGAGACCTACTGGAAAACCAGTTGACAGGAATGGGAAAAGGCCCTATGCTACGGAAGAACCAGTAATAGAGGCCCATGAACGACATCTACTTCCCCCCCCGCGAGCTTGCCGTCATGAGCATCCTCTGGCGGCTGGGTTCAGCCACTGTTGCCCAGGTGCGCGAAGGGCTCGATGAGGAGCTTGCCTACACCTCCGTGCTGTCCGCCCTCCAGACCCTCGAGGAAAAGGGATTCGTGCGGCATGAGGCACACGGGCGCGCGTACAAATACCTGCCCACCGTGGGCGCCGAGCGGGCAGGGGGGAGCGCGCTCGCCCGGATTCGCGACGCCATCTTTCACGGCTCTTCGTCGCGCATGTTCGCGCAGCTGGTCTCCGACCGGGCGCTCAGCCGCGACGATCTCGAGCGCATGCGGGCCATGCTCGCCGAGCGGCTGGAGGATGAGCCATGAGCCTCTCGTGGATGATGTACGTGCTGTTTGTCGGCAGTGCATTCGCGGTGGGCGCGCTCGCCATCGACAGCATCCTGCGGCGCACCTCGCTGCCAACGCGGTGGGTGTGGGCGTCCGCCCTCTCGGGCGTCGTATCGCTTGCACTGCTGGCACCGCGGAACAACCCAACATCCCCCAGCGTGTCGCTGCGCGAGCTCCAGGGTATGGCGCCGCATTCGGCCGTGGCACTAACGGCACGGAGTACGAACCTCTTGAGCGTGCCCGGCCGGACGCTGGGAGCGCTCACGCGCGCCTTTGCCGCCGCCGACCTTCGCACCCCGCGTTACGCGAAGCTCGCCATTGCCGCCACATGGGGCTCGCTCAGCATCATGCTCGCGGCAATGCTCGTGTCGGTGAGCCGGCGCATGAACATGGAGCGGCGTACCTGGCCGGCTGCGTTCGTAGCTGGCACGCGCGTGCGTGTCGCGCCCTCCGTGGGGCCCGCCGTCGTCGGCCTGACACACCCCGAGATCGTCGTTCCGCACTGGCTGCTCGAAAAGAATGCCGACGAACAGCGCCTCGTGATCGTGCATGAGTCGGAGCACGTGTCGGCCCATGATCCCGTGCTCATGATCGCCGGCTGGCTCGTAGTCGCGCTGCTGCCGTGGCATCCTGCCGCGTGGTGGATGATGTCGCGCCTGCGGCTCGCGGTGGAGCTGGATTGCGACGCCCGCGTGCTCAGGCGCGGCGTGCAGGCGCAATCGTACGGATCGCTGTTGATCGACATCGCCGGCCAGTGTGCGGGCCATCGGGTAGGCGCCATTGCTCTCGCGGACAGGACTTCCCACCTCGAACGGAGACTTCAGGCCATGAAACACACGCGCACGCGGTTCCTGCTCGTTCGCGCATCGGCGCTCGCGGCCGTTGCCGCACTCTCGATTCTCGCGGCCTGCGAGGCGCGGATCCCCACGTCGGCCGACGTTTCGCAGATGGATGTGGCCGGCGCCGAGAGAGTGGCGGCCCGTGCGAAGCTGCTGAAGGACAACGGAGCATCGGTCTACGTGGTGGACGGAATGGTCGTGTCGGCCGACACCGCGCATGCCATTGCCGCAAGCCGCATCGGTGCGATGGAAATTCAGAAGGCCGGTATGGGGCGCTCCGGCCGCATCACCATCACCACGATTGATGACGCGGCAGACAGCGGCAGGGCGGCGGGCGCATCGGCCGCCGTGGACGAACGGCCAGCCGATGGAGTGAAGATCGTCACGGGCAAGCTTCTGCTCACCGCAGTGCCCGAGAAGGGAAAGAACGCCCCCCTCATGATCATCGATGGAGTGATCGTGTCGCCCAGTGCACTGGAGGCGCTCAATCCTTCCAACATCTCCAGTGTCGAGGTCCGCAAAGGGGAATCAGCGCGGCGACTCTATCCGGATCAGGATGCCTCGAACGGTGTCGTCATCATAAAGACGAACGCAATCGGGTCATCATCGGTGCACTCGGCGCCACCGCCGCCGCCGGTGCGCTGATTGAAGCGCGGCAACGGTTGGCCATGAAGATCAAGGAACGGGCGTCATCGCCGCACCTCGTACCGAAGCTCGACCATGCCATTCCGATAGGCTTTGACCTCGGCCAGATGTAGCGTGACGTCGCCGTCGAGCTTCTCGAAGAATGGAATGCCATCGCCAATCAGCACGGGCACGATGGAATAACGCACCTCGTCGGCCAGCTGCAGGCGAAGACATTCGGCGCAGAGCATGCCCCCGCCAACGAACCAGATGCTGCGGAACATGGGACGGAGGCGGCCATTCACGAATTCCGCGAGGTCACCCGAGTAGAACTCCACGGTCTCTCGAATGCGGGGCAGGTCGCGATGCGTGAGCACGAAGGTGGGCGTGTCACCATACGCCCATCCCAACCCCTTGGCCGCAAAATTCACCGCTGTCTCGTACGTTCGTGCGCCCATGACATAGCAGTCGATCGTCGCGAGAAACGCATCGACGGACCCGGGCTCCATGGTGTCACCGTCCGCGAATTCGTCGGACGTCTCGAGCCAATCGACGCTTCCGTCCTTGCGGGCGATGAAGCCATCGAGGCTCGCGACCATGTGAATCGTGACATGTGAGTCGGCATTGGCCATCGTGTACCGTCAAAAATCGTCCGACTGCAGCATATCGGCAATCCCCTGACCCGCGACAGACGCCGTGACCGTCTTGCCGCGACCATCCGTGTCGCTCGGCCGAGCGCCGTGCTCCACCAGCAAGCGAATGATCTCCCGCTGCTGCTCGGACGCCGCGGCCGTCCCGCTGCCCCCACGCCCGGTGTTCTGTACGGCCAGGTGAAGTGGTGTCGACCCGCTCCCATTCTTGCGGCGCGGATCGGCGCCGTTGGCGAGAAGAACACCAACCGCCGCCGCACAGCGCGTCCGAACCGCCCGATGGAGCGGTGTCACTCCACTCTTGTCCGCCGCGTTTGGGTCGGCACCTGCACTGAGCAGATACGCAACGATGGCGGCCTGCGCTCGCGGAGCCCATGTCTCCGATCCCGGCTGTCCAATCGTGGCGTAATGAATCGGTTGCGCCCCTCGGCGATTTCTTGCGCTGACGTCCGCGCCGTGGCCAAGGAGTTCCTTCGCGATGTCCGTTCGGTAGGCCGCGGCCGCTACGTGCAGCGCGGTGTCGCCCGCGTAGACATAGTGCCCCAGCTCCTCCAAGTAGTACGACGTCGACGAGTGACGGGTCGCCCCGCTGGACAACGCGTCCAGCGCGAGGCGCGGACAAGTCCCAAGCAAGTGTGATGCGGTTGTTTCATCACCCGTGGCAATTGCGCGCAGCAGGGGCCACAGCTCCGCGTCTTTCCCTTCTCCAGATTTCGTATCGGTCACGGTCATGGTTCTTCGTCTCTCGGCGTCGCGATATACGGCATTCCATATCCATCAAATCACAAGGACCGTGCTCACCATTGGAAGACCCCTGTCACGATGCAGCCAGGTGTGTCCGGCATCCGCTGACGCGTACAGATTACCGGCCTTGTCGGCGATCGCAAGCGCAGACCCATGTGTGGCGATGCAGCCCGTATCGACGATGCCTTCAAGCCACCGGGGCAGACCCCGGACAGGCTGCAGCGGACCACTCCCGTCCATCGGCCGCCGATAAATTGCGCCTTGGGCCGCGAAGTGGTCTGTCGATGCAGCCACGAGAATGTCACTTCCCGAAAATGCTACGGCGGAGCAATACGGCGCATGCAGGCCGTCCTGTTCCACGGTCCAGGAACCGCCGCCGTCCCGGCTGATACACAGCCCGGTGGCCGCCGCCGCCACTATCGTGCGGGAATGAATCGGGTGCCCGCACACTTCGTGGACGTCACTGTGCACGTCAATGGTGGGTTGCCAGGTCACACCACCGTCGGTGGAGCGCGGAATGCCGCCGACATGCACATTGGCCAGGAGTACAGCGCCGTCTGACGTGGCGGTCATCGACCGGACTCCAAGCGGGGGTCCAACGAGTTGACCGTTTATCAGCGCCGACCCGGCGTACCACGTGGCTCGGCCCGGCATGGACTCGAAGCCGTTGAGCGGATCAATGCCGCCGCCGGGGTTGAGGCGGAGGACACGCGCGTCGTCCGTCCCCAGATAGATCACATTGTCGACTATCATCAGGCATGCGAGGTCCAGTTGGCTGCTGGCGATCGTACTCCACACACCCTCGCACGTACGACGGCAAAGCGAGTGTCCATCGACGATCGCGAGCGTGCATCCATTCTGATCTGATACCAGAGCTCTCACCGAATGACCGGCCAGCTCCTGGCGTCGCGTTTCGCCGGCGAAGACGAACAACCCGTCGCTCCAGGTAGCCGCAAGCACGTTTGGAATCGTCATCTCAGCTTCCTGTGTTCGCTCAGAAGTGACGGCAGCAACTCCTTGGCCATGATCGCCGACGCCGGCGACTGCGAGTTGTAGTTTCCACCGGTGAGGACCACGACGAGGTCGAGTGACGGCACGAGCAAGATTCTCTGGCCACCGTTTCCGTTTGCCGCGACCATATCGACGCGCCGGGGCCCGTCAGGCGTGTTCGCGTTGACCCATTGGTGCCACCAGAAATAGCCATAGTCCTGGTCTCCCACCGTCGACCACTTCGCCGTCGACGTCATGATCCAGTCGTGCGAGACCACTCGCCGCCCGTTCCACATGCCGTCATGCGCAAAGAGGACGCCGAGCTTGAGCATGTCACGCGGTCGCATGTAGAGCTGCGCAAACGTCGCCGCATTCGACGAGGCCAGCGTGTAATTCCACCGTACGTCTGCAGCACGGATACCCAGGGGCGTAAAGAGATTCTTTTGCGCGAACGCGGGCAATGACGTGCCCGTCGCGCGCTCGACCATTCGTCCGGCCACGGCAACGTTGCCCGAACAGTAACTGCCATGCGTTCCGGGCGTCTCGATCATCGGCAGGTCGAGCACGAACTTCACCCAGTCCGGCGATTGGTACACGCGCGACTCGTTGCCGGGCGACGTCGCGTTCCAGTCGTCACAGGCGAGCCCGGAGCGCATCGTGAGGAGATCGCGGAGGATGAGTTCATCCTTGCGTGGATCCGGGTGGTCGTAGCTCGTGTACGGCAGGCGCGCGAGCACGCGCTCCCCGTCGCCGGCAAGCGCATGGTGATCGATTGCGATGCCGACGAGCGTGGACACGACGCTCTTGGACGCTGAACGCAGCTGGTGCGGGCGGGTGCGGTCATAGTCATAGAAGTACTCCTCGACCACCAGCTTCCCGCCGCGGTACACGAGTATTCCGTGGACATCGGGATACGTCCCGTCGATGACGCGGTTCATCAGCCGCGCGATGGACGCCGTGTCCAGCCCCGCCTCCGTGATGTCGCCGACGTCGATTCCGTCGCGCAGCCGAACCGGCTCGGCATACCGATAGTTCACGGGGCGTCCATCCTTGCCGGCTCGGCGCGGGACCGCACGCGCCGCTGCGGCCATGGCGGTATCGATCGCCGTCGTGTAACGCGCAAAGAACACCGTGCGCTCGAGAAAGCCGGATACCTTTCCGTCGGCCCCGCGGCGAAAGGGAATCGTGTCGCCGGCAGCGTTCAGGAAGCGGTCAGCGCCGAGCGAGCGAAGGGGGTATTTCGCCTCGTCGATGACGGCATAGAGCATCGTGTCGCCAGCGACCACCGCCAGGCGGGTGTCACCATGATAC
>JAQBPY010000257.1 GCA_028287285.1 Gemmatimonadota bacterium | reverse complement strand
GTCGACGCCTGCGTCAACCTGCGCCTTGATTGCTTCCCTGATCTCGGTGGTATCCATCACGCGTCCGCGCGGCGGAGCAGGAGGCGAGCCCGCGCGCGCCGGCGTGGTGATCTTGGAGAGGCCATAGCCCGCGACGAACATGCGTGGCCCCACCATCGCGCCCTTATTGATGGAATCACGCATGGCGATGTCGGCATAGTTGGATGCGCCGAGGTCTCTAACGGCCGTGACACCCGTCTCGAGCGTGCGGCGGGCATTCTCGGCCGCGGCCATGACAACGGAATCCCTGGAGCGCGGCGGCGTTGCGGCAAGGTTGTTCCTGTCGCGCCAGTAGGTCATGTGGGTGTGCGCGTCGATCATGCCGGGAATCGCCGTGTAGCGGCGCAGGTCGACGATGCGCGCGCCGGCGGCAATGGCGGACGATCCCGAGCCAACGCTCACGATGGTGTCGGCCTGAACCACGATGACGACGTCGTTCACTGCGGCGCCAGTTCCATTCACGAGCGATCGAAAACGCAGTGCCGTGAGTCCGCTTGCCTGGGCGTGGAGCGGAGCCGCGGCGAGCAACGCGCCGAACACAACGAGGGCGCGCATGCGCATCATGATCCGGGCGGGCGCGGGCTCATGGCGCGCATGCGATCGGCCAGGTTGGCTTTGGCGTATCCCGCCGGCGGCGCAATGGGAATTGACGCGACGTCGGCCTCCAGAAGATCCTGCACCTCCACTGTCGCCGTGATGTCGGTGCTCATGCCCATCATGGTGCTGGTGGAATGCGTGACCATTTTCATGACGAACCCCTTCATGCCTCCCACCAGGGTGCGCATGCGCTCGAGCGCCGGCGCCGAGATCATGGCGCCCATTCCAGACGACAGGCCTGGAGCAATGAAGGCACTGTTCTGGGGAGCACGATCACGAGTCACGTAATAGTCGATCTCGGACTTCACGGGGATGTCCATGGCGCCCATGGGCGTCGTCATGGAGGTCGTGGCTTCACGCGTGATGTGAAAGTGCTTCGTGGGATGCCCGTTCACCACGTCACTTCCCGGGAGGCTGTCGAACGCAATCGCACCGTCGGTGATCTTCATGTCGGCGCCCATTGCTTTCATGAACTCCTGCATCGACCCCATGCCCATGTCGGGTCCGAGATCGAGTACCTCTTTTTTCTGCGGGGAGATGATCTGTATGGACGAGCCGGAGATGATCGCGTAGTCGCCGGTGCTCCACAGGGGGTTCCTGGCGGCGTCCGCAAAGTCCACTCGGGTGTGCCCTGCGGCGTCGACCTGTACATGCGCCCGCATGGCGACGACATCCTGCGCGCCGCCGTTCATGGGATTCGTGGATTGGGTACGCTGGACGAGATCGTAGGTGAAGCCCCTGGCGAGCGGCGCGCGCGCAGGCGCGGCAACGGCGAGCATCGCGCCGAGCGCGAGTGGAGAGGCGAAGCGTGCGATGGACATGAGTACCGTGGGATGGTCGTGCGTGGGCCATCTGGACTGATGAAAGATACTGCACAAACAACCTCTCAACGTGACGAGCGCTCATGCGTCATTTCGCGCAGGACGCGTTCGAGGCTCGTTACCAGGCGGTCGGCATTCGCCATGTCAAAGGGCATTGGCGGACGAATCTTCACGACGTTGTGATACGGGCCATCGGTGCCGAGCAGTATTCCGAGCTCGCGCATGCGATTCGACACCCGTGACGCTTCGTCGCCCGCCGGCTCCCGGGTGCGCCTGTCGCGCACGAGCTCGACGCCGAGGAAAAGGCCGGAGCCCCGGACATCGCCAATGATGTCGAACTGATTTGCGAGCGAGCGGAGACCGGCGAGCATCTGGTGTCCAACGCCCAGGGCGTGTGCCTGAAGTCCTTCATCGCGCATGACATCCAGCACGGCGAGGCCCACGGCGCAGGATACGTTGTTGCCGCCAAAGGTACTGAAGTATTCCATGCCGTTGTTGAATGCGTCGGCAATGGCACGTGTGGTGACGACAGCCGCCATGGGATGACCATTGCCCAGCGGCTTGCCCATCACGACGATGTCGGGCGTGACATCGTGTGCTTCGAACGCCCAGAAGTGCGTGCCCATGCGGCCGAGTCCCGTTTGCACTTCGTCGGCAATGCAGATGCCGCCGGCGGCGCGCACGGCCTCGTAGACAAGCCCGAGATATCCAGGAGGCAGGATGAGCTGTCCGCCAACGCTTGGACAGGTTTCCGCGATGAACGCCCCGACACTTCGGCCCTTTTGGCGGACAGCCTCGATGATGTCGACGACCTGTGCCGCATATTTCCGATACGCGAGTGGATCATCGCGCTTGAAGGGACCCCGATAGTCATCGGGGAGAGGGGCTACGTGGACCCACTCCGGTGCGCCCGACCCTCCCGGTCCGGCATGCTTGTATGGGCTGATGTCGATCAGCGCAGTGGTGTTCCCGTGATACGCCGCCTCGAGCACGATGGTATCAACCTGCTTCGTGTACGTGCGCGCGAGGCGCAGGGCGAGCTCGTTGGCTTCACTCGCAGAATTGACGAAGTAGCACACGCCGAGGGCTGGAGGGAGCGTCGCCGTGAGCCGGTCGGCATACTCCGCTAGTGAATCATTTATATACCGTGTATTGGTGTTCAGCACACTCATCTGCGTACAGGCCGCGTCGACTACGCGTGGGTGACAATGGCCAACGTGCGGCACATTGTTGTACGCGTCCAGATACCGTCGGCCCACGTCGTCGTAGAGGTATTGGCGCCAGCCGCGCACGACGCGAACGGGGTCACGGTACGCGATGCTGACGTTGTCGCCAATGAATGTATGTCGTCTGGCGATCGACTCGTTCGTGCTGGGGATCCCGCGAGGGAATCGTACCTCGGGTACGCCCACCAGGAGATTGGGATCGGGACAGAGACTTCGCCAGACAGCACGCTGACTCGCGCGTGCAACGCCGGGAAAGTCGGTGCCCAGGCCGAGATCATCGGTCATGACCTGCAGGTGCAGATGCGGGGTCCAATCGCCATTCTCGTGTGGTGCGCCGAGCCACGCAATGCGCTCGCCTTGCGCCACACACTGGCCCACGTGCAGGCCGCTGATTGATTCGTGGCTCAGGTGTCCGTAAAGGGTGAAGAACTCCACATCGTTGCGCGGCGCGTGCTTCAGGACGATGACATTGCCGTAATCCTGGGGCGCCGGGTTGTACGCAAAGGCGTGGATGACACCGTCGAGCGGCGCGTGCACAGGAGTGCCGGCATCCGCGAAGAGATCGAGTCCGATGTGAATCATGCGCCGCTCCGCATCAGGGCCGTGGGCGCTCGCGAAGGCCGGTGCCATGTACAGCAGCCGCGGTTCGTCGTAGCGGCCGATGGCGATCCGCACATCGGCCTTGCGCATCAGCTCGTGAATCCGGCGCGTGAGCGGCGGCTCCGTATTCTCCGCGGGATCACCGCTGCTCAAGGCTCCGCCGATGCCGAGGTCGAGAACGATGGACGGTTCGGTACGGAGATCGATGTCCAGCAGCCGAGAGAACGTGACGGAATGAGCGGCGAGCCATGCACGAACGGGTGCACTCGCCGGCAGGGGCTCCAGACCGCACGCGTCTCGGAAGGCCGCCGTGGCCACGGTGTCCGGGATGCGCTCCAACTGCGGCAGTGTGCGACAAATGGCGGTCTGGCTCACGTCGAGGTACGCGTTACCCGGGCTCTCGCGGCGCTGGTAGGCAGCGACGCATGCGCTGGTGCACAACCGCAGCGTGACGAGCCCGAAGAGTGCGGCGAGCTCGCTGTCGGTGAGTGGGAACACGGCATGGTATCCACGCACCACGCACGCAATCACCGAGAGCGGATCGTCGGACTCGAGGCAGGCGTACGCGGCGGCGATGGCAAGATCAGCGACGGTGTAGCTGAACACCATGTCGCCGAAGTCCAGAATGCCCACCGTGCGATCGTTGTCCACGAGGACGTTGCGGTCGTTCAGGTCGTTGTGAATCGCGCTCGCTCGCAGCGGAGCGGCAACGGATGCTGCGGCATGATCGAAACGCGCGATGAGTGTATCGATGGCGGCGCCCAACGTCGCGTCCACAATGAGGGCACGATGGGTGTGGATGACGTTGCGCGCACGGGCAAGATCCCAGTGGAAGTCGCGGTGGATCGCGGGGTGGTCGAAACCGGCAAAGGCGAGCGTGAGCTCCCCGATGCGGCGACCGAAATCCTGGAGGAGCTCGGGCGAGCGCCGCAGGGTCGATGCCAGGAGACGTCCGCCCAGGTGTGAAACCGCCCACACGGAATGACGACGTCCGTCAGCCGCAACGACCTGGGAGATCGTCTCGCCGCGAAGCGTTGGAATGACGCGTGGGACGATGTCGAGCATCGCGGCGAGATGATTCATCGCGGCCTGTTGTGCCTCGATCATCGCGCGGTCCTCGAGTGCGTTCGCGATCTTGAGCACCACCTGTTCGCCGTTCGCGGAACGGATCAGGAAATTCTGATCACGCTCGCTCGTGAGCGGTGTAGCCGTTGCGGTGATGCCGAACAGCTCCAGCGCGATGCGCTCGGCGGAGTCTGCGTCGAAGTGCGGAGCGTGATCGAGCATGGGTGCGCTTGTCGAATCTTGCGGGCTTGCGGGAGATCTTGCCAACAACGGATTGTTGGTGGAATATACGCTTCAGGCATGTATACACTTTCGTCGCCAATCAACATGACGCGTCGTACCGCCATCGCCTTCGCGATCGTATTGGGAGCACCGGCCGTGCAGGCGCAGGACCCTGTCCGCATTCGCGGGGTGGAGGTCACCGCGAAACGTCCCGGCCCCGGGCCGCAGCTGTTTGGTGGCCTCGTGACGGATACCGCGGCATTCCCGCTGGAGGGAGTGGAAATCATCATACCCGGATTACTGCGGCGGATCTCAACGAAGGCGGATGGAAGCTTTCGCATGGACAGCATGCCGCGCGGAACGTATTCCGTTCGAGCCAGGAAGATCGGCTACGCGCCGCAGGTTCGTGAAATCGAGGTGGCCGCGATGGGCGCCGCCATGGATTTCGCGCTGGTCCCGGCACCGCGTGCATTGCCGTCGGTGGTGGTGAGCGCGGTACGTGGTGGCCTCAGCGGCACGGTGGCCGACACAGCGTACGACTACGTGGCGGGCGCCGATGTGACGGTGCTCGGTAAAGATCTGCGGGCAGTCACCGACTCCACCGGCTCGTTCTATCTTCCGGCGCCGGAAGGGCACTACATGGTGTCGCTGCACAAGGACGGATACAAGGACCGCCTCGTGAGCGTAACGGTGCCGGGTGACAGCGGCAGGCGAATTGCAGCCTTCCTGCAGCCGGCAGCGCAGCGCGCGCACGTCGAAGCCTGGAATGTGCCCGACCTGGAGCAGCGTATGGCATGGCGCTCCAAACAGAGCACCGCATTCTATACGCGGGAAGACCTGAAGAAGCTGGACATCGACTGGGTGTACGACGCGATGAACATGGGCGGTCAGAAGAAGTATGACGCGGACTGCAGCGTGGTCGTGGACGGCGGTCCCAACACCGTCAAGGTCAATACGCTCACCGTGGATGACATCGAAGCCATCGAGGTATACAGCATACTGCGCGCTGGCGGGAATCCCAACGCACAACCGCCCTCGCTCAATGCGCAGATGCTGCCGCGCAAGGGCGGACAACCGAAAAAGCCGATCATGCGCCCTGTCGGCGTCGCATCGTCGAGCCCGCCCATTCCGATTTCCAATACCGGGCGCGCAGAGTCCGAGAATCTCGGCAAGACGTGCCCGCGCGCCGTGTACATCTGGAGCCGCTGACGGTGCGCTGACGCCCGGGAACGTGTATCCTTTGCGTCATGCCGCCACATACATGTCGCCGTAGACCGTTCGCCGTTGCTGTGCTGCTCGCATGCGGTGCGCTTCACCAGGCACGCGGGCAAGCCAATCGACGTCCGCTCAGCAGCGCCGACGTCGAGGACATCGCGAAGCTCGAGATGCTCGAGGATCGCCGCCAGTTCGATTCGACGGAGCTCGCGCGCATTCTCGCCGCACCGCATCCCGAGCTGCGCCGTCGCGCGGCCATCTCGATTGCGCGAATCAATGACAAGCGTGGTACGGCACTGCTGCGATCTCGCGCACTCGATGCAGATACCGCGGTAGCGGCCAGCGTGGTTTTTGCCGTGGGCCAGCTGCGGGACACATTGGCCGTTGCGTTTCTCGATTCACTGCTCTCCGATTCGCGGACGCCTCCGACCATGGCCACGGAGGCCGCGGCGGGCCTTGGAAAGATCAGGTCGGTGCCCGCGCGCATGGCACTGGAGCGATATCTCGCACGTGCCGCCGCCAACGAACGCACCACGGAGACGATTGGCGAAGCACTGCTTGCGGTGGGCAGAGTGACGCAGCGTGGTGACATCAGGCCCATCGTGAAGTGGTCGACGTCGCCAGACGAGGAGCTGCGATGGCGCGCTGCCTGGTCGTTGTTCCGCCCACGTGATCCGGCAGCGGTGGCAACTCTCATCACGCTCGGGAGCGACCAGTCCGCACTCGTCCGTTCGTGGGCGGTGCGCGGCTTGGCCAGGCCGCAGGCGGACTCCGTTGGACTGGGCCCAAAGGCCGAGGCCCTTCTCATCGCTGCCGCACGTGATATAGACCGGCGTGTGCGAACGGAAGCACTCCGCGCGCTGGGCACCTATTCGGACTCACTGGTGGTGAATGCGCTGCTCGCGGGCCTCCGATCGGCGGACAGCTGGATCTCCGTGAGCGCGTCCGAAGGAATGGCTCGCGTCAAGGCGCCGGCCACGATCACTTCACTTGTCCTGACGGCAACGGGTGCCCCCTCCTGCACGATACGACTCGCGGCGATGCAGGCGCTTTTCGCGTTCTCGATGCCCGATGCAGTCCAGGGCGCAATTGGTGCGCTCCATCACCCCTCGCCGTATTGCCGGCTGACCGCGCTGCAGGCCCTCGCGCGCGATACCACGGACATTCCCGCGCGCGCCATTGGGCGAGCGGCAGTTGATGCATTCCTGCAGGATCGTCTGCTTGCGCTTCGGTCGCAGGCGTGGCTGTCGCACTGGACCATACTCGATTCGGAGCTCGATGCCACCGCCCGACGCACGGCCCGGCGCATTGACGTGCTCTCGCCGGATCACGTGCAGCGTGCCGCATCGCTGCGGGCCATGGTACAGTGGGCGGATACGACGGACCTTCCGCTGTTGCTTGATCTGTACGCTCGCGCCGTGAAGGATACGGCCGGTGGCGTGGCGTCGTCGTCGGTCGCGGTCATTGCCGCAATTCAGCGC
>JAQBPY010000252.1 GCA_028287285.1 Gemmatimonadota bacterium | reverse complement strand
GGGGGCAGTTGCTTCACGAGCACTGGACGCACAAGAAGCGCATGTCGTCGGCGATCAGCGTCGGCGTCGTCGACACGATCTACGATGAAGTGCGGGAGCGGTTTGGAGTACTGGGCGGAAAGATCATCGGGGCAGGGGGCGGTGGCTTCCTGATGTGCTATGTGCCGGATGACTCCACTCGACTCGAGGATTTCATGTTGTCTCGCGGGTTGCCGCGCATGCACTATCGTATCGAGCACGAGGGCGTGAAGGTCGTCGCCAATCTCGCGGCCAGTGAACCACTCATCCGGTCCAGCGCCGGGGAGATTCCGGCGCGGGGATCGGCGCACCTCGATGCAATGACGGCTGCGTCATGAGTGATGCCGTCGGGGTGGTCGGGATGTGGCATCTTGGGTGCTCGATAGCGGCCGCCTGGCTGACGCTGGGCCGGCGCGTGCAGGCCGTGGAGTTCGATCACACCGTCGCTGCCGCGCTTGCGCAGGGGCACGCGCCGCTCTTCGAGCCCGGACTGGACGACGTCCTCACGAAAGGATTGTCCAGTGGGCACCTGTCCGTCGCGACGACAGCCGAGACGCTGAAGGATTGTGACGTGGTCTTCATCGCGTATGACACGCCGGTGGATGACCGTGACGCATCAGATGTCGGTCCCATCGAGCGTGCCATCGACGCGATCGCGCCACACCTGGCGCGCAACGCGATCGTCGTCGTCAGTGCCCAGATGCCAGTCGGAACCTGCCGCATGCTTCGTGCGCGCCTGCAGCGCATTCGTCCCGACGCGGAGCTTGCGTACTCGCCCGAGAATCTGCGGCTCGGTGAGTCGATCAAGTGTTATTTGCAACCCGGTCACATCGTGGTGGGCGCCGAGACGGCCGCAGTGCATTCACACCTCGCGAGCCTCTTCGAACCAATGAATGCCACGATATTCGCGATGAGCCTGCCGAGTGCCGAAATGGTGAAGCACGGGATCAACAGCTTTCTTGCCACTTCGGTCACGCTCGCCAATCAGTGGTCCGACATCGCTGATGCGTACGGCGCCGATTTCGATGACATCGCGGCAGCACTCCGGGCCGATCCGCGCATCGGTGGGCGGGCCTACATTTCGCCGGGGATCGGATTCTCTGGCGGCACGCTCGGACGCGATCTTCGAGTGCTCAGTACGGCAAGCGCGACGGTGATGGGCGATACGGCGCCGCTCTTCTCCCAAGTCTGGGAATACAATGCGTCACGCGCTTCCCTCGTCGCTCGGCGCATCGCCAGTGTGGTAGCCGATGGCGGCGTAGTCGCCCTGCTTGGCATGACGTACAAGCCCGGGACGTCGACCCTTCGTCGCAGCCTGCCGCTTGCAATAGCGGCGGAGTTGTGTGCCGGCGGCGTGCAGTGCCGCGCGTTCGATCCACGTGCCGATTGGGAGACGGTTGAGCTCCCGAAAGGGTTGCAGATCGCCACGAGCGTCGCGGATGCGCTGCGTGGGGCGTCGTTGGTGGTCGTCCTCACGGAGTGGCCCGAATTCCGGGAGATCGATTTCGAAGCCGCCGCGCGTGCGATGCAGTCGGCGCGCCTTCTCGACCCCAAGAGATTTCTCTCGCCCCAGCGCGGTAGCCTCATCGACGCGGGATTCGAGATTGTGCCACTGGTCAGTGACGTCAGCGCGGTGGCAACATGAGCGGCGAGCTGGATGGGAAGGCCATCGTCGTCACTGGTGCCAGCATGGGGATCGGCTTTGCGTGCGCTGAAGAGCTCCTCGAGCGCGGCGCGTCCGTCATGCTATGTGCACGCGGTGAGGACGACCTGGCGCAGGCAGCCCAAGCACTTGCCCTGCGCTACCCTGGCAAGGTCGCCAGCACGCGCGCCGACGTAAGCAAGCCTGCGGACGTCGATCGGTTGTTCGACGCTGCGCACGCGGCCCATGGTCGCCTCGACGGCGTGGCGCATTGCGCCGGCGTTTACGGGCCGATCGGACCTGTCACGCAAATCGATCCGGAAGAGTGGTTCGCGGCCATCCGAGTCAATCTCCTTGGTTCGTTCCTCGTCACGCAACGTGCCGCTCGTGAGATGACTCGCAGCGGTGGGGGATCGATCGTGCTCATGTCTGGCGGTGGGGCGGCCACCCCGTTCCCGAACTATACGTCGTATGCCTGCGGGAAGGTGGGAGTGGTTCGCTTGACTGAGACCGTGGCGATCGAGCTGTCCGGCACTGGCGTGCGAGTGAATTGTGTCGCGCCTGGTTTTGTCCTCACGCGGTTGCACCAGCAGACGCTCGCCGCTGGAGTGGAGAACGCGGGGAATTTCGTCGAGGCGACACAGGCACAGATCGCGAAAGGGGGTGTTCCCCCACAGGTCGCGGCACGCGCTGTGGCATTCCTGATGAGCGACCGATCAGCGAAGATCACCGGCCGTTTCCTCGCGGCACCCTATGACTCGTACGACGCGTGGCCCGATCACGCGGCCGAGCTGGAAGGCTCTGACTTGTTCACCTTGCGGCGCATTGTGCCGAGAGATCGCGGACAGGATTGGCAATGATCAGGCTTGGCGTTGGAGTGGTCGGCTGCGGTCTCATAGGCAAGCGGCGAGCAACGGTTGCGGCAGCGTCGCCCGCGAGCCGCTGCGTCG